>JAITNP010000237.1 GCA_031290455.1 Treponema sp.
CGCATTGCCCAGCAGTCGGCGTTTCTTGAAGAGGCAAATACGACGCTGGTCAATATTGCGTCTCAGACGAATATCCTGGCGATGAACGCAGCCATAGAGGCAGCCCACGCAGGTGAAACAGGCAGAGGGTTTGCCGTGGTGGCTGGTGAGGTGCGGAAGCTGGCGGAATCATCAAGCAAGGAGTCGGTGTCCATTTCAAATGAGATTAAGAAGATGAGAGCTGGTATAGAAAAGATACGCCAGGTTTCGGACCATACGGTTAATACGCTGCAAAATATGTTTACCGAAGTAACAGATATGGGATCCTCATTTACGACCGTAACGAATGCGGTGGAAGCCCAGGCTGCAAGCGGCGGCCAGATACTGGAGGCAATAACGATCTTGCGGGAAACGACTGAACAGGTGCACCAAGGCTCCAGTGAGATACAAAAACGGAGTGGTTTAATCTATAAGGCGATGGAAAACCTGAAGAATATATCAGAGGAGGTGAGCAAAAATTTCCGTGATGTACAAAAGGAAAGCAAAAACATTGCGGTATCCCTTGAGCTTACCCAGAAGATTGCAGAGGGATGCTTCTTAATGCGCCCTGATAAGCCCTCTTTGCAGCAGGTGTACCGGGGAGGGGAGTATGCTGATTAAAAGGTTTTTTACCAGAGCGTGCGGGGGAGGCCTTGATGTTTTTCTCTGGTTGCTATAATAATATCAGGTACAGAATATCAGGTACAGAGGAATCTATAGATGAAACCTAAAAAAAATGTCTCTTTCTTTGTTATTTATAGGGATTTCTCTTTACAAATGAAGGTATGGAGGAAAGATAATGAAAATCGGTGTTAAATTATTAACGGTTATGGTCACGTTGAGCTTGATCGGAATTGGTGTGTTGGCCGGTACCATCTTGTATCTGACCCGGTTAGAGATCACCAAGCTCGTCAATGACGATACCATCAACATTGCGAAAGACCAGGCCGGGGATATCGAAGAGTGGATTAATAGTTATATGGAGGTCACCCGGACCCTGGCGGGGATCATGGAGCAGTATGAAACCATAACGCTCCGTGAGCGGAGAGGCTTCTTCGATACGCTCTTGCGGGGAACCCTGGAGAAATATCCGGAGCTGGTGGGGGCGTGGGCCATCTGGCGACCTAATACCCTCGATGACCTGGACGCCGAATACGCCAACACCGCGGGTACCGATAGTACCGGCCGGTACATGCCCTGGTGGGTGCGGGCCGGGAATACGATCATTGTGGTACCCTGTCAGGACTATGAAGACGCTGATTATTATAATATCCCCCTGCAGCGCGGCCAAGAAGTGGCAGCGGGTCCCGACTTTTGGACCGTAAACGATACGCCGACCCTGATGCTTGAGCTGGCCCTTCCCGTAACCAACCACGGGCAGATAGTTGGGGTTATCGGCGTTGATATTCCCATAACCGCCATACAGAAGAAGGTGGAAGTCATCAAGCCCTTTGGGGATGGGTTTGCCATGTTTTTTAATAACAGCGGTACCATCGGTGCCCATTTTGATCCCGAACGGCTTGGTAAAGATATGCGGAATACCGAGGGGGATCTCTGCGGCCCCTATTTGAATGATCTGGTGAAGGCGATTCATGACGGCAGATTCTTTTCGTTTGTCCAGTATGTAGCGGAAAAAGAGACGGAGATGTTCTTTTTTTCTGTTCCCATGACCTTTGGAAACTCGCCGACCCCGTGGTCATTGACCATTGCGATTTCGCAGAAAACCGTCATGGCTCCAGTGGTGAGGATGCTTACCACGAGCATTATCATCGGCATCCTGGTGATCATCATCATAAGCATCGGGGCGCTCTTTGTATCCCGTTCAATCAGCCTGCCGATTAATAACATGGTGAAAGTGGCAAAAGCGCTGGCGGCTCTGCAATTTGATATAGAAATAACGAGAAACCGGCAGGATGAGATCGGCGATATGCAGCAAGCGCTCCATGCCATCCGGGATAACTTGCAAAAGAACCTGGGGGATATCAATAATAAACATCTCGGACAACAGAACATCAGTCAGAACCTGAATACTTCTATCAGAGAATCTTCAGAGGGACTGAGTGTTATTAATCGCACGATGGATTCGGTACATCACAAGGCAAATGCCCAGGTAGATTCGGTGTTACAGGCTTCGGCATCGGTAGAAGAAATCGTCAAGCACATTCATTCCCTCGAAAACGCGGTGGCAACCCAGGCCCGTAATCTGTCCAGCTCATCAGCCTCCATAGAACAATTGGTTGCGGATATTGATTCGGTCAGTTCTGTTGTAGGACAGGCCTATGAAACAACCGGCAGTCTCAGTAAGGCGTCGGAAGCTGGACAGAAAATGTTGAGCCAACTGACCGAAGAATTAACCCACATAGCGGAACAATCGGCCTTCCTTGAGCAAGCAAATGCCACGTTGGTCAACATTGCCGCTCAGACAAATATTCTCGCGATGAACGCGGCCATAGAAGCGGCCCACGCGGGGGAGGCGGGGAAAGGCTTTGCAGTGGTCGCCGGACAAATCCGGAGCCTTGCGGAATCATCGGATAAAGAGTCCGCCTCTATCTCGAATGAAATTAAAAATATGCGAAATGGTATCGCGAAGATCCGGGACGTATCGGCTGAGACGGTCAATACGATGAATGGCATGTTTGGAGAAGTAACGGACATGCAGGGATCCTTTGACAAGGTAAATGGCGCGGTGGAGGCGCAGTCTGCCAACGGAGCGCAGGTACTGGAAGCCTTAACCATCCTCAAGGAAACGACTGAACAAGTACGCACCGGCTCTGATAACATCCAACAAGAAAGCGGTGTCATCCTTAAAATTGTCGAAAACTTGCAAGCTATATCCAAAGAAGTCAATGGCAGTGTCCTTGATGTGCAACAAACGAGCAAAAGTATTGCCACCTCCCTTGAGGTTGCCCAGAAGATTGCGGAGGGGCGCTATTTGATGCATCCTGACAAGCCTTTACAGGTATATTAAATAAAGAAGGAGGAGAGTATGCCTAACACAGAACAGAAAAACGGTAACCGGGATTTTGCTGCTGAAAATCGCCAGGCCATTCGTTATTCGTCGGTGGCCGGGGTCTGTATTCATGGATTTGAAGGGGAGGCGCTCTTGAGCGATATGAGCAGCCGTGGATTCCGTATGGAAAGCAGGACCTACGTCTCGTTAACCCCCGGGGAATGCTACACCATGAAAATCACCCCGGAATCCGATATGGGGACCGGTTCCTTTGAGATAGAGGTTGAAGTCCGGTGGGTCCACAGTACCACGTCCCTCTTTACGGCGGGGTTTTCCATTGCTAAACCCCCTACCGACTATTCGTTTCAAAGATATATTGACTATCTGAGTGTGAACAACCGCAGATAGGCTGCTTCTATCGGTCCTTTGAACAAGGAGAACTTGACAAGCGTCTGAGAATCTTAAAGTGTACTATGACTTAAATAGAGGGAGCGTATCATTATTTGATGAGAGACCTGATAAGACCCCCCGGCGTGCTTGCCGTGATGGTGCTCTTTTTAATAGCCCTACAGACCGTGTTCCCTCAAGAGGAAAGTGGCAGTGGGAAAAGCCGGGGAGATCACCTGACCCTCAAGGTTGCGGTCATGGGGCCAGGGGATGCACTGTATTTCTGGTGGGGACATATCGCCCTTATTATCGAGGATGATACCACCGGAAAGGCCCGGTTCTATGACTGGGGGCTTTTTTCCTTTGAAAACGAACATTTCTATGTCAACTTTGCCTTGGGCCGGCTCCTCTATAGCTGTGGGGCCTCCCCGGCGAATGCCAACATCAACGCCTATATTAAAAACAACCGGGATGTTATCATCTACACCCTGGATATCCCCGTCGCAGAAAAAGAGGAGGTCTGGCATTTTGCCGAAAACAATATCCTCCCGGAAAACCGGAATTACTATTACCACCATTTCAGGGATAATTGTTCCACCCGGATACGGGACATCCTGGACCTTGCCACCGAGGGGCAGTTCAAGGAGCGGTTCGGCGAGGCTCCGGGCCGCTATACCCTGCGGCAGCATGTTCGGCGGCATACCTGGTTTTCCCCGTTTTTTGATTGGCTGCTCAACTTCCTCATGGGCCAGGACATTGACAAGCCCATCACGGTCTGGGAGGAGCTGTTCCTCCCGGCGGAGGTGGGAACGCGGATTGCAGATTTTCGGTATGTTGACCCCTCGGGTATTGAACGGAACCTGGTGAGTTCCGTGGAAGTCCTCAATAAGGCGGTGAATCGTCCTGCTGTTTTGGCGGTTCCCCGCAGGCAATGGCCCCGGGAACTCCTCCTGGGCCTTGGCATTGGGGCGCTCTTGGCGGCCGGTATGATCCTTCAGGAAAAGAAGCCGGTCCCCTATCGGCGGCTCTTCGGGGTAAGCCAAAGTATCCTGGGACTCTTTTTCGGCATCGCCGGATCGGTCCTTTTTTTTATGACCCTTTTTACCAATCACGACTATACCTACCACAACAGTAACATCCTCTATATAAACCCCCTGCTCCTGGCGGCGATACCCCTGGGTATCGTGTATGCACAGGGTAAGGATGAAAAAAAACGGTTCGTTGCCCAACAGCTTTTAAGGGCTTTGTGGACCTATATGGTATTCGGGTGCATCCTTTCCATGCTGATTAAGGGCTTCCCCGGGTTTTACCAGCAGAACCAGGTAACCCAGGCGCTGGTACTCCCCTTTGCGGTAGTGTTGAGTTTTATCCCCGAATGGGTCCGGCGGCTTTTCAGCAGGGCTCTTCACCCTTGAACCGTGCACCATCCCTTACCAGGTCTACCACAACCGCTCTTTCCCCTGCTCCTGGCGTCATGAGAAACGGCGCCGGAAACCGAGGCCTTGTGGGGCACCACAAGGCCGCTGGTTATCTGGCCACGATCTCAAATCCCGAATTGAAGTGATCTATCATTATCCAGCAATAAATAGTATATTAAGCATATCATGATTAGAATACGAGGAGACCTTTTTCCATGTGGGATACGGTAACAATCAAGGATGCGCTTTGGTACCAGTGGCGACTGAATGGGGCCGAGGCTTATCTCCGTAGAGACGGGGATACCTGGCGGATCGCCTTTAAAACCATACCCTTTATGGATATGTATGATGATTTTGGCGGAGTCGGGGAAATAGCGCCCCCGGCATCTTTGCCAACCATCATGGCGGCGGGAAAGGGGGAACAAGTTTCCCTGCATCCCTATGTTTTCAAAAAACCTTATTTCCTCACCCTCCAGGACAAGGTGCGTCTGCTTCCGGACATGGAAGTCCGGTTCAATGTAGCCCTGCCGCCGGTGTTACAATTTGAACTGGCCGGGGACTGTTTAACCGAGGGTATGCCCTTCCTGCTTGCCGAAACCTGGGATGGGGACGATACCATGTCCGGGGTCCTCTGCGCCGTGATACCCCAGCTCATCCGGCCCTTTTATTATGGGGCGCTTGAATCCCTTCCCCCGGGATCGAGCCTCACCGCGCCGGATGCGCCGGACCGTTTCAAGGCTGGTTCCCTCATTCACGGAGAGGTCATCCTTCGTAACCGTTCCAAGGGGGCACTGGACCTGGATCATCTGGTCATCTATACCGAATCCATCGACCTCTTTGAACATGAGGGGCGGCTTATATGCGATGTGGTAATTGTTGATGCCCTGGGTGGGGGGGATCTCCGGATGAATACCCCCTCGGTAGTACCGAAGGGATACCGGAAAATCAGCGCCGGTATCAAAGACGGGGTCGGGGATAGGCTCATCCGTCATGGCGCGGGATTCTTAAGAAATATCACCACCCTATGAGATAATCGAGGTAATCATGGATACTACATTTATAACCAATATCATTTCTGATATCTTTCAGATGCATAATGCCGATCCCCTTGCCCTCCTGGGCCGGGTCATTGCCTTTATACTCACCATATTCTTTATCATCGTTGCCTTTAATGTGATTCAGATTATTGTGGGAAAAGTCATCAAGGGCCGGATCAGTGACCAGCAGACCTTTATGATGCGGAAGGGGATAAAATACACCGGCATGGTCATGGCGGTGCTGTTTGTGTTTAAAACCCTGGGGATCGATACGTCGGCCATTCTGGGCGCCGCAGGGGTTGCGGGGATCGCCTTTGGCTTCGCCGCCCAAACCTCCATGTCCAGCTTTATTTCCGGGATTTTCCTGCTTTCGGAAAAACCATGCCAGGTGGGGGATGCCATCAAGGTGGGGGATGTTTCCGGGGTGGTCCTCTCGATAGACCTCCTCTCGGTCAAGCTCCGCACCTACGATAACCTGTTTATCCGCATCCCCAACGAGACCATCCTCAAAAGCAACCTCACCACGATTACCCGGTTTCCCATCCGGCGGCTGGACCTCCTTCTCAGCGTGGCCTACAAGGAAGACCTGGAACAGGTCCGGGAGGTGCTGATGGACCTGGTATCCAAAAACCTCTACTGCCTGAAGAATCCCGCCCCCTTCTTCGGTTTTGATAAGTTTGACAATTCCGGTATTTCCCTGGTATTTAATGTCTGGTTTGAAAAAAGCAACTTCTGGAATCTTAAAACGTCTCTGCTCATGGCCATTAAAAAAGAGTTTGAGGCGCAGCATATTGAAATACCCTACCCAAAGATTGATATTAATATCAGCAACGGCGTTACCGGCATGGATACGACCGGCATGCATGAGGAGCAGGTTTGATGAATAAGGACGGATCCGGGGACCCCCGGAAAAACAAGAAGAATCCGAAAAATTCGGGTCCGAATTTTCCTTTTGGGGGTCCTCATCTGCCGGATATGAAACCCTTTAAGGGATGGAAATTCTCCATCCTGTATATCCTCATTCTGGTGGTGGGGATGAGCCTCTTTAACTATGTGTTCCTGAACCGGGTGAATCCCACCATTGATTTTTCCGAGTTTAAGGCCAAAATCACCTCCGGGGAGATTAAACGGGTGGAGCTGACGGATTCCTATTTTACCGGGTATACCTCCCTGTTGAAACGGGAACCCCTTCCGGCGTCGCCCCTCAAGAATCCCTATATGCCCCCGGCGGATACTATTTACCGGACCGTGCCCTTGAATGATCCGGATATTATCAAACTCATGGATGAAAAAGGGGTTGCCTATTACGCGGTTTCCCGGGAAGGGAGTACGATCCTCAATATTATTTTTAGCTGGGTCCTGCCCATCGCCTTTTTCTTCTTCATCTGGCGTTTTCTCATGAAACGCCTGGGAAACATGGGGGGGAACGTACTCTCGGTGGGACAGAACCGGGCGGTGATTGTGGCTGAAGGGGATATTATTACCCGGTTTTCCGATGTGGCCGGGGTGGACGAGGCCAAGGATGAACTGGTGGAGGTGGTGGATTTCCTCAAAAACCCCAAGAAGTACACCGACATCGGGGGGAAGATCCCCAAGGGGGTGCTCCTGGTAGGCCCGCCCGGCACGGGAAAAACCCTCCTGGCCCGGGCGGTGGCCGGTGAGGCGGGGGTAGCCTTCTTCCGCATGAGCGGCGCTGATTTTGTGGAGATGTTCGTGGGGGTGGGGGCCGCCCGGGTCCGGGACCTCTTCAAGCAGGCCCGGGACAAGGCCCCCTGTATCATCTTCATTGATGAACTGGACGCCATCGGCAAGAGCCGGATCAACAACATCGCCGGGGGCAACGATGAGCGGGAGCAGACCCTCAACCAGCTCCTGGTGGAGATGGACGGCTTCGATGCCACCAGCGGCCTCATCATCCTTGCGGCCACGAACCGGCCCGACGTGCTTGACCCGGCCCTCCTCAGACCGGGACGCTTCGACCGGCAGGTCCTGGTGGACCGGCCGGACCTCAAGGGGCGTGAGGCGATCCTGCAAATCCACTCCAAGACAGTGAAACTCGGTCCTCAGGTTGACCTTGCCGCCGTTGCCCGGAGTACCTCCGGTTTTGTGGGGGCGGACCTGGCGAATATCGTGAACGAAGCGGCCCTCCTCGCGGTCCGGGGAGGACGGCAGCTTGTTGGCCAGAAGGACTTTGAGGAGGCCATTGAGAAGACCGTGGCGGGTCTCCAGAAAAAGAACCGGGTCATTTCTCCTCAGGAACGGCGGATCGTGGCCTTTCACGAAACCGGGCATGCCCTGGTTGCCGCCTTTACCCCCGGCTCGGACCCGGTACAGAAAATATCCATCGTACCCCGGGGCTTCGGCGCCTTGGGCTACACCCTCCAGATGCCCGTGGAGGACCGGTACCTCATGACCGAGGAGGAACTCCTGGGAAAAATCGACGTGCTCCTGGGAGGCCGGGCAGCAGAAGAGCTGGTCTTTGGGAAGATCTCCACCGGCGCGGCCAACGACCTTACCAAGGCCACCGACATTGCCCGAAAGATGATCACCGATTACGGCATGAGCAGCCGCTTTAAAAACGTGGCCCTTACCCAGCGGGGCGCGGGTATGCTGGGACCCCAGAGCCAGGAACCCCTGCTGCACCGGGAGTATTCCGAAGCGACCCAGCAATATATTGACGAAGAAATCGCCCACACCGTGGGGAAGCAATACATCCTGGTCAAGGATACTTTGGGCCGGAACCGGCCCTTGCTGGATACCGTGGCAGGGTTGTTATTGGAAAAAGAATCCCTGGACGAGAAAGAGTTTAAGAACCTCCTTGAGCCGGTTACGGGTTCCTCCGGTTTTCAGGAAATATCAAGTTAAGGAGGATACCGATTACCGTGGCAAAGGCAACCCCGGCCAGTTCAAAGTGAACATCCTCGGTAAGGGCAAAGGCAAGGCGGCCACCCCCGATGCCGATGACAAAGATCACCGAGGATATGGTCAGGTTCCGTTTATCCTTATAATCCACCCCGCTTTCGACAATGGTCCGCAGGCCACTTGAGGCGATGATGCCGAAGAGGAGCATGGAAATGCCCCCCATGACCGGAGTCGGGATGGTCTGAATCAAGGCCCCAAATTTTCTGAAAAATGAAAGGATCACCGCGATGACCGCCGCGCCGCCTATGACCCAGACCGAATATACCCGGGTAATGGCCATGACGCCGATATTCTCGCCGTAGGTGGTATTCGGCGGACCGCCCCAAAAAGCAGCCCAGGCAGTGGCAAGGCCGTCCCCCGCAAGGGTACGGTGAAGCCCGGGATTTTTGTAGAAGTCCTGGCCGACTACCTTACCGGTTACCAGGGTATCCCCCAGGTGCTCACAGATGGTTGCCAGGGAAACAATGACAAAGGTCAGTACCGCGACCACATTAAAGCGCGGAACCGCAAAGGTGGGAAACCCGAACCAGGGAGCGTCCTTGACCCCTTGAAAGGTGATAAGATGATAGGCGGGAAAGAACATCCCCATGAGCAGGGTGAATACATAGCCCGCCACAAGGCCGATGAGGATGGGGATGGTACTGAAAAAGCCCTTCAAGAAGCTATTGGCCACCACCGTTACCCCCAGGGTTACCGCGGCAATGGAAAGTATGACCAGACTGTACTCCCCATCTGCCCCGCCGCCGATTTTCATGGCCATGTTCATGGCCGTGGGCGCCAGGTTAAGGCCGATGACCACGATTACCGAACCGATAACCACCGGGGGAAGAGCCTTATCCAGCCAGCCGGTTCCAACCACTTTGATGATGGTTCCCACCAGGCAGTAGAAAATCCCAGCGGCAACAGCCCCGCCCAGGGCATAGGGCATGCCGTAAACTGCGGATACGCTGATAAGGGCTGGAATAAAGGCGAAGGAGGAGCCGAGAAATGCGGGTACCTTCGCGCCGGTCAGGATAATATACAGCAGGGTTCCGGTGCCTGCGGTAAAAAGAGCGGTTGCTGGGTTGAGTCCTGTCAAGAGCGGTACCAGTATCGTCGCCCCAAACATGGCGAACACATGCTGAATGCTTAAGGGTATCCAATACCCCACCGGCGGCCTCATCCGGGGTCCCATATTTTCGTGGTGAATCATCGTTAAAACCTCCCATGTAATGTAGATTCAGAGTATGTATCGTTATCGTCCAAAAGCCGTATCCGCCTGACCGGCAAACCACTTGAGCATGGCATCGATCCGAGTGGAAAAGGATTTCCCGATCCGGTCTTTCATGCCGGGAATTGAAGCGGTCTGCGCCATGGAGGCCGCGTAAATCAGGAGATCCCGCTCCGCGTCAATGACGGCAATAATAGACCGGAGCTTATGTTTACCCATGGCGGGGATTATCCCAATACTCATGGCAGTAATATTCTGCTGGACAAAAATCAGTGCATCCGATAGGGCATGGTAATCGTATTGATAGATAGTATCCCCAAAGGTTGAGTCCTTTTGACGGGCATACAGGACCACTTCCGCCGGAGGCTGCAGGTAAACGGGGTCTGCCAGGGGCCTTTTGGTCTCAGGCCCGTCAATGACCACCGACGTTTCATAGAAGGTCCGCATGGTTTTACGGCTGGAAGAATAGTACTGAATCCCCGCAAGGGTACTCAGGGCCAGAGCGGCATTAAAAAGAGCACCCTGTTCGGATTCGCTCCAACGGGGATAGTCCGAACCGGCGGGCTTGGTATACCGGTACAGACTTTCCGCCAGTATGACGGAATCCAAATCTGCTAGGGCATCATCAACGAGCTTTTGGAGCATGGCATGACGGGGGATCAGCAGGGGCTGTGAAGCCTTGAACTGCAGCTCCATAAGGCTCCCCCGATCGATGAGCGCCACCCTCCGGTCCGGGCCAATCAATTCCTCCAGGGACGCGGAAAAACCTGGCACCCCAGCCATTAAAAACAAGATCACCATGGATACCCCCACAGACGAGATCCCATGCTCCACCCTACCCAGAAGCGTATCTACCTGCTGCCCCGGTAATATACCCGGACTTGTTTGTAAAGGCCCTCCCCCTCACTTTTTGTTTCCACATCAGAGATATCGTTCAGGGTGGTGTGGATGAGCCGGCGATCAAAGGGATTCATGGGTTCCAGCAGCACCGAACCCCGGCTTTCCCGTACCCGGTCGGCCACGGTATAGGCCAGACGAACCAGGGATTCCTCCCGGCGGATCCGGTAATTCTCACTGTCCAGAATGATCCGTATATCTTCCCGGCCCAGCCTGCCGGCATAAATGTTTGCCAGGAGTTGCAGGGCATCCAGATTTTTCCCTTTTTTCCCTATCAAGATGGAAGAATACTCTGAATCAATCTTGAAGCCGATCTTACGCCCTTCCCGGAACAGGACCGCTACCGTGCATCCGTATCCCATACGTTCAACCATGCCTTCCACAAAATCAATGATCTTGTGCTCAAATTCGTTTTGAGCCTCAGCATCGCTAAACGCTATCTGACTCGCAGGCCCTGCCGCAGACGAACCGGCCTCACCTTCCAGGGGCCGGGATACCGACGGGGCCGCCCCATTTCCCGGTTGGGGCGTGTGCACCTTGATCTTAACATACCCTTTTCTGAATAAGCCCCCGCGCTGGGTCTCAAGAATTTCTACATCAAAATCATCCTTTTCCAGACCAAGCGCAACCGCCGCCCGATCGATTGCCTCTTTTTCGGTACGGCCTTCAAACTCATATACCATATATCACTCCTCGTAAATATAGCTATTCACTATTCCTAATACTAACTTCGCTTTTTTTTCTTCTTTTTTGGCGCAATCACCGGTTCAGGGGATGCAATTGCCATGGTTGCCCGTTTCCGGGCCAGATATTTGTTAATGACCAATTGCTGACCCATGGACAACAGATTGGACATGATCCAGTACAAAAGTAATCCCGACGGCACATCATAGAGAATAAAGAAGAAGATGATGGGCATCGCATAGAGCATCATCTTCATCTGAGCATTGCCCTGCTGATCCGGAGTCTGAGTTATCTTGCCGAAGAGCAGTTGGGAACCGACATAAATGAAGGGGAGTACCCGGATATCACTCCACCCCAGGAAGGGCAGGCGAAAGGGCGCGAAGTTCCACACCGATTCGGGGAGGGAAAGGTCGGGAATCCATACCGGAATGAACAGGGCGCCCCGGAGGTCAAAGTGGTTGTTGAACAGGTTGTACATGGCAAAGAAGATCGGGATCTGCAAGACCATGGGAAGACACCCCGCCAGAGGATTATACCCTTCCTTTTTGTACAAGTCCGCCATTTCGGCGTTCATCTTGGTGGGGTTATCCTTGTACCGTTCCTGGATTTCCTTGATCTTGGGGGACAAGGTTTGCATCCGCAGGGTTGATTCAGATCCCTTTTTGGTGAGAGGGAAGAGTATCAGCTTAACCAGCAGCGTAAGGAGAATAATCGCCACCCCGTAATTCGGAATAACCCGGTAGAACATCATCAAAAGCCATTTGAGGGCCGCTTCCAGGGGACCCAGGAAGCCGCTGGTATTGGCCACCTTGATCAGCTCCATATCCCGGAGATTGTAGCTGTTGTTTCCGTTATTGTAAATCGCCAAAGATTCCTGGTTCTTAGGCCCCAGGTAGAAGCGGTAGGTATCTTCAAACTTCGACGTATTCGAGCTGAGACGGATGATATAAAACCGGGATGCCTCCGCGATCCCCGGCTCCGGGCTGGTGGAAAAGGCCATATCGTATTGGCTGGTATAGGGAAGGGCGATAAAGGTGAAGTACTTCCCCGCAATGGCCGCCCAGGTTGGCCGGTTTGCAATGATGGTGGGATTGCTGCCGTTTACCTTTTCCTGTTTCCGTTTACTGTTGGCATAGGTATAATAATGCCGGTACTCATAGCGCTGGTCCAATTTTTCAAACTTGGGACCGATCTGCGGCCCAAAGCCTAAGGTATAGGCGGCCCCGGCAAAATTAAAGGCGGGTACCGAATAGCCGCCATCCAGCATAACCGTCAGCTCAAACATATATTCATGGGGCTTAAAATCGTACCGTTTGGTCAGACGGAACCGCCCTCCGGAACCGGACGTTCCGGCAGCCCGGGTCCCGCCGGTTCCTTCGGCAATCACAAAATCCCGATAGAATTCAACCGAATATTCGGATAAATGCCTTACATTAAAGTAGGACGTTATGGGCTGGACATTGATATTACCGAAGGCCACGGTAAAGGCATGAGATTCCTGGATGCCAGGCAGAACCATCTCCACAAAATCATCCCGGTCCTTATGTTCCTTGAGCTGATAAGAAACAACATCCCCCCCGGCATTGGTAAGGGTTACCGTAATCAGGTCGGTGTCTATGCTCACCCGCTCTTCGACCTGCGGCCCCATATCAAGGGCCGGTTCCCCGGGGGGTTCCCGGGAAATTCCCTCCCCCAGGCCCGGGGGAATCTCGGAAAGGGTTAATCCGGTATCAGCTAGGGGTGGAGATGTTTCACTGACAACCGACGATCCCCTTGCCGGAACCGGCTCCCGGGACGGAAAAATGATACCTTGCAGTACATAATACCCTGATATAACCATGACCGAAAGTACAACGGCCAACAATGTTCGCTTTTCCATGCGACTCCTCGGAGAAAATCACTCAGCAACTTTTCTCCATTAATTAAGGTACCGGATCATAGCCACCCGGATGAAAGGGATGACAGCGCAGGATCCGTTTAACCGCTAACACAAGGCCCCGGAATATGCCGTATTTCTGTACCGCCTCATAGGTATATGCGGAACAACTCGGAACATACCTACAACAGGCAGGAAAAAGGGGCGAAACTGCAGCCTGATAAAAACGGATCAAAAGGAGCGCCATATTCTGTAAAAAGGCCATGGGTTAGTTTCCATACAAACCAGCTTTAGAAAACAAAATTTTCAACTGCTCCATCCGAACCGCAAAAACATCCTTTTGAGCGGCTTCTTTTTTAGCGCCATTCTTTCTCGGATACACCAGTAAAACCACATCATACCCCGGCTTCAAACCATCCCGTATATGCCGGTATGCTTCCCGGCCAAGCCGCCGGGCACGATTCCGTTCCGCCGCAGTTCCAAAATGCCGCGCAAAGGTAAAAGCAATCCGGTTATAGGGCAATCCATTCTGCAACACAAACAACCTCGCACCAAAACAGGTAACACCTTTCCCCCGGCCAAATACTGCTCGTATTGCATCCCTTCGCTTTAACCGTTCCCTCCGCTTAAATCGGAAAGAGGGCGTACTAATAGGGCTTCTTTTCGTCAGAAACGCTCAGTTTAATCCGGCCCTTTGCCCGACGGCGTTTTAAAATAAGCCGTCCCCCCCGGGTCTTCATGCGCGCCCGGAACCCGAATTTTCGGTTACGCTTTACTTTACTGGGTTGATACGTCCGTTTCATAGGAATATCTCCTTATATCATATTAAAAAAATAGCTATATTCACAGTTCATACAAGCATCATATAGTAACATATACTATAGAAAAAACAGCGCCTTAGGTCAAGGGACTTATGGCCTTACCATACCCTCCTGCGGGGTAATCATCCAGGTCATGCCATAGGGCCGTGAGGGAACACTCCATCCGTACCGTACCGCCCACCTTAAGCACCTCCCATGCCTGTTTCGCGGCTGTTTCCGAAGACAGCTCCTGAGGACCAGATTCTTCTGCGCCTCCGCCCCGGGAAACTGCGGGTTAGGCGGCAAGTCGCCGTATTTTTTGGATGCGTACCAGTTTCCCGCCCAAGGCCCGTTGGTTTGAATGCTTCTTCACCGGTTCCATTAAACATGAGATAAGGCTTAATCATCATCCCTCCCTTCTTAGATGGTAGGTGCAAAGATACCCAATATTCAGGGAAGTGTCCACTATGACCCTAAACGCCGGTTACATGCGTCGAGGTCAAAGAATTCAGGATCAAAATCCGGCCCTAATTCACGCAGCGCCGTCCATCTTTCGGCAGAATCTCCCCGGGTAAGGGCGGATACATATTTTCTAAACCGGACCGGACCTTCGATGCTTTCGGGAGGAGCGGCGCCGGCGCCAGCAACACAGCGGACCGGTTTCTTGGTATCCCCGGCGGAACGGGAAAGGATTATGATTTTTACGGTCCATTTGGTTCCATAGGCATAGGACACTTCCATACTACCCTGAGTGGAGAGGTCCCCGACCGTTCGTTTCAAATCCAGCCCCGTATCTTTACCAAAAGCTTCACCGGTAAATTGATAGGCATACCGCTCCTTCCAGCCGAAGACCCCCTGAATAGCCTTATGGAGATCCAGGAGCCGATAAGTCTCAGGGATGATAATACGGCGCCATACATTGGTTCCGCCGATACTTATCTGAATATCCAGGACATGGCCGGTTACTCCAGCATGGAGCTTCACCACCGAGAGGTTGTTCTGTCTGAAACTGTCCAGGGCATCATCGATCATTTCCTTGATGTCCTCGTAGGTCTCAATCATACTATCCAGGGAATTATCCATGGCTTCCAGTTCCGCCTCCGGCGGCGACTCATGGGTGTCGAGGTCTTCCAGCACCCCCGCAGCATGCCCCTGTATCTGAGCAAGGATGATGAAGGTATGTTTGGGCAGCCAAGAAGCATCAATATCCCCCTTGTACAGCCGGGCGGTCAGATCAATGACCGCGGTATGCAGCTCCCCTACCCGCTGCCGGATAGGGCCCATGGACTTATCCGCAAAAAGGGTATAGGTCTCCTGGTATTCCTCCAGTACCTCCACAATATACTCGGCAATAAAACACCACTCCCGTTCCTGGAGCGGAATGGATGGGGGAACGATACGCTCAATGATATGCTGAATATCCGGATCATTACGAAAAAAGGCATCCCGCACATAGGACTGCACCACGTATTCGGATATGGGGATTTTTTTCTGAAACAGGAGTTCCTCGATCATGGTCCGGTCTGGGGGCGCCCGGTTTTCTTCAAGCTCCTTCTGGTCAGGAATTTCCTTGCCCGCATACCAGAAACGGGTCTCGATCCCGTAAGCCGCCGTTTCAATTCCTTCGGTTTTCTCGTACAGAAAATCTTCCAGGGCGTAGGCCGGTATATCCCGCATCCGTTTGCCGCCGTACCAGTACGCATAGGCGATCTGTTCTTCCGTGGAAGCCCCCGGGCCCAGAAGGGCAAAGGAATCCTCAAATCCCCCCTCGGCGGCCTGGGCCCAGGCGTTCAATGCAGCCTCCGGCCACGTATCCTTGTCAACCCGGGTGAGTTCAAAAGCGCCGGCCTTCCAATCCAGGGTCTTCACCACGAAACGGTCCCCCGGTACAAAGGCGGTTTCCCGGTAGAGGTTTCGCATATCCAGGGTCTTGATGGAGACTTCAGCGGGATCATCATAGGGGTCGCAATTATAGGCGGATTCATTTTCAGGATTGTCCCGGGCCACATACTGGGGCGCATACTCTTCCCCGAAAAGGCTGTAATAGGGATAGAATTCTTCCGGCGGCCCTTCGATGGTGGTAAAAGGTAGGGCAGCACCCTTCCAATAAAAGGTATATTCCTGGGGAAGTAATGAGGGATTCGCGAAGGGGATACAGCGGTGACCGGGGATCAAGATACCGTTGAGCAATTCCAGCCGGGTCGGACTAATGACAAAGGGGGTGGTTTCAAAGCACCCCCGCCGGGAAATCCACTTCTTAGTATCCAGCCGGAAAGCAATATTCCGGGAATCAATGAGGGAGGCGATCTCCTTGGCCAATCGTCCGGTTTTCTGGGGATTTTTTTTACGGATATGAGCCACCACATCCTCCGGTGCAAAGGGCTCGGTAACATTTTCGAGAAAATCGTAGAGGGCATCTTCCTGGCTTATCGTCATGGATACTTTTACTATAACCCTGAAAGATGAAAGCCTGCAAGATGGGAGCGCAGGGGGATGCAAATTCTTTTATTGACCAGTAGGGAGGAAACAAAATATGGTATGATTATGCGTTCTTTTAATTTTATGGGACTGCGTGATCTGGTTCCGCGAACGGTTGAGTTGTTTTCAAAAGATGCCCCGGGATATTCCTGGAACGCTTTCGGTAAAGACTGCATTGCCGGTGTTATTGTGGGGATTGTGGCCCTTCCCCTGGCCATGGCCTTTAGCATTGCCGCGGGGGGAACCCCGGCTCAGGGCTTGTATACCGCCATCATCGCCGGTTTCTTTATCAGCCTCTTGGGGGGAAGCAAATTCCAAATCGGCGGGCCGACGGGGGCCTTTGTGGTCATCATCTTTGGGGTGATTGCCAAGTATGGTATGGCCGGGCTGATCACCGCCAGCGTGCTGGCGGGGATCATGCTCATTGTTATGGGCATCAGCGGGCTGGGACGTTTTATCAAGTACATTCCCTACCCGGTTACCATGGGGTTTACCGCCGGCATCGGGGTGCTTATCTTTTCTCAGCAGGTAAAGGATTTCTTTGGCCTGCACATTGAGGCGAGTTCTCCCACGTTTTTTAAGGAATGGCGGGAATATATCGGCGCCTTTTCAACCCTCGATCCGGTGACCCTCGGTATTGGCTGCGGAACCCTGGTGATTATCATCCTGGTTCGGCGTTTTTATCCCCGTATTCCCGGTGCGGTTGCCGGGGTACTGGTCCTTACGGTCATAAGCCGGGTGCTTTCCCTGCCGGTTGACACCGTGGGCAGCCGTTTTGGCGGTATTCCCTCAACCCTGCCGGTTCCCCAGTTGCCGGCATTTACCTGGGCCATTGTGCAGGACGTGTTTCCCGATGCCTTTACCATTGCCCTGCTTGCAGCGATTGAGTCCCTGCTATCGGCGGTGGTTGCTGACAGCATGACCGGGGACCGGCATAATTCAAACACCGAACTCATCGCCCAAGGGATCGGTAACATTGCAGCGGCATTTTTCGGCGGCATCCCCGCAACCGGCGCCATTGCACGAACCGCTACCAATATCAAATCCGGCGCGACTAGCCCGGTAGCCGGTATCATGCATTCCCTCACCCTGGTATTGTTCATCCTCTTGCTTGCTCCGGCGGCTTCCGCCATTCCCCTGACAAGTCTTTCCGCGGTCTTGATGGTGGTTTCCTGGGATATGAGCAATGTTCCCCGGTTTATCCGAATTATCCGTACTGCCCCCCAAAGCGATGTGAGTGTCCTCATCACCACCTTTGTCTTGACCGTCGTGATTAATTTGACCTTTGCCGTTGAAGTCGGAGTGGTCCTCGCCATCTTCCTCTTCTTCAGACGGATGGTTGAGGTAGGGGGTATTAAATCCGCAAACACCGATCTCATCACGAAACTCGCCCATGGGGACCTTGAAAACCGGGGAGCAACGACGGATTCGATTAAGGCGCTGTATCAGAAAGACCTTGAAATATTTGAGATTACCGGCCCCTTCTTCTTTGGGGTAGCGGATATGCTCCAAAACACCCTGCGCCACATCTCGAAGGCCCCCCGGGCGCTCATCCTGCGGATGCATGAGGTGCCTGCCATTGATTCAACGGGCATTGCGGCACTGGAATCCTTCCTGATCCAATGCCGCAGCCGGAAAATCCGTCTGATTATCTGTGAAATCCGCTCCCAGCCGTACAAGGCGCTGGAGAAAGCGGGGTTTATCAATGAACTGGGCAAGGAATACCTTGTTCCCACCCTGGAAGCGGCGGTACAAATGGCGGAACTTAAGGCCGATAAAAAAAGCGATGAACCATAAGCCGGGTTCTGTTTAGGCGTTTACGCCATAGCTGCCATCTATCTGGTACTATCCTTGCGGATAGTATCCACGCAGTCTACCCGCGACATAAACGGGCCGTTCTGCCGCTGTTTGACTTTGCTCCTGATGAGGCTTGCCGTGCCGGAACCGTTACCGGTTCCGCGGTAGGCTCTTACTCTACCCTTTCACCCTTACCAAAGAAGGGACAAAAAGTCGATGGGTATCTTCCCTTTGCCCCCCTCAGGCGGTTTACTTTCTGTTGCGCTGTCTGTCAAGGGGGCGTTTGCAACACCCCACCCGCCCGGGTATTACCCGGCATCATGCCCTGCGGAGCCCGGACTTTCCTCACCGCGACTCAAGTCGCGGCGCGGCAGCCTGGTTCATCGCCTATTCGTCGTAATCAATGTTTACTTTTTCTTCTTCTTCCTCTTCGTCCATATCGTATTCTTCATCATCCATATCATCAAGGTCCGAAAGACTGCCCGCATCTTCGGCATTGAAGAAATCTTCCGCTCCCTGCTCGGATTCTTCATAAAAGAGGATCCGGGAACAATAGGGGCAAAAGACGATCTTCTCCCCCAAGCGGACCTCGTTGGCGAACTGGACCGGAAGGATCATGTGGCAGCCCATACAGACCCCGCCCTTGATACCCACGATGCCCTTTCCTCCTTTATTGCGGATGATCCGTTCAAATTTAAACAGGATATCCCCATCAAGACCAGGGGTTAAATTTTTCTCTTTGATTATGAGCTGCTCAACCAGGACGTGCTTTTCGGTTACCTCGGCCTTAATACCGGAACGGCGTTCCTCCAATTCCTGCTCCTGTTGGGCAATTAACGCGGCGCTCTGTTGCAACTGTTCATCAAGGTCCGATAAAAGCCGTTCCTCCCGCTGCAGGTCCTTACGGTACTGCTGTTCCTTTTCAGAGGCATCCCTGATTTCTTTATCCAGAGCTTCATATTCTCGCTGGGTACTGATGGCATCCATGGTTTTTTCGGCCCGCTCCCGGGAATGTTCGGCGTCCATGAGCAGGTTCCGGTATTCCCTTTCTGCGGCCTTCGCCTTTTCATAATCCTGATTCTTATCAATAAAAGACTTTTTAAGCCGGGCCAAGAGCTCTTCCTGGGTCGAGAGTACCTTGGGAATTTCCTGAATATCATGTTCCAAAATAATCCGATCCGACAGTATATCCTGCAAGGTCTGCAGCTTCTTAAAAACTTCTTCCATCATGGTGTTATCCCCTATTTTTAGTCGTATGTATTGTGATCATTGATCTAAAAAATCTTTTAACTTGAGGGCCCGTTTCGGATGCCGCAGACGGCGGAGGGCTTTTGCCTCAATCTGCCGGATCCGTTCCCGGGTAACATTAAAACAAAGTCCCACTTCTTCCAAGGTCAGGGAATAGCCGTCCTCAAGGCCGAACCGCATCTTGAGGACCTCCTGCTCCCTGGTGGGCAGGGTCCCAAGAACCCGGGAAAGCTGATCCTGCAGCATGGTAAAGGCCGTGAGGGTTGCGGGATTTTCCACATCCTTGTCTTCGATAAAGTCCCCCAGGAGGGAATCTTCCTCTTCCCCAATGGGGGTTTCCAGGCTTATGGGTTCCCGCGCGACATTTTTGACTGATTTTACCCGCTGGGCGGTCCAGCCAAGCTTTTCGGCGATCTCCTCATCGGTGGGTTCCCGGCCCAAGACCTGCATAAGCTGCCGGGACTCCCGGATCACCTTGTTGATCTGTTCTATCATATGCACCGGCACCCGGATGGTCCGGGCCTGGTCGGAAATGGACCGGGTAATGGCCTGCCTGATCCACCAGGTCGCGTAGGTAGAAAACTTAAAGCCCTTCTGGTATTCAAATTTTTCCACTGCCTTAATAAGGCCGATGTTACCCTCCTGCACGAGGTCAAAGAATTGAAGCCCCCGGTTGGTGTATTTCTTGGCAATGGAAACCACGAGCCGGAGATTCGCCTTGATGAGCCGGTCCTTGGCGTTGTTCATCATGATCCGTCCACGGCTTATTTCTTTTGCCATCAGATTGATACTTTCAATGGATTCCTCAAATTCCGCTTCCATTTGGTGGAGCTTCTTTTCGGTTACCTGAATAAGCCGGATCTTCTCTTTGATTTCATCCGAAGTAAGCCCCAGTTCATCTTCCAGCCGTTCCCGCTCTTCTCTGAGGGTAAGGCCCCGGCCCAAGGCCCGCAGTTCCCTGAGCGAACCAACCTTGAGATGTTTTTCTATCCGCTCCTGCTCTCTTTTATACCGCTTTATCTTCTTTGCAGCCTGAATAAATTTTTCGGAAAAACCGGCAATTTCCTCTGGATGAATTTCGGCATTTTCGATAACCACCATGATCTGAGCGCGGATTTCGTTCAGTTCTGCATCTTCAAAAATATTCATCCCCCGGCTGATAAGCCGCCGTTTTATCTCGATATAATTTTTAAGGTCCCCCAGGATGGTTCTGAGGGTTTCCTTATAAAACTGGTTGAGCCTGCGTCGCTCGGTCATGTGTTCGGTGATTTCTTTTTTGGAAAGGTTTAATTCCCGGAGATCTTTTTTGGAAAAGGCTTTCTGGGCAATATGGTAAAATTCCGGGATGATCATGCCGGATTTTTTTACCACTCCTTTGATGATGTTCTCCCCATCCTCCATTTGCTTGGAAAGCTCTATTTCCTGTTCCGCGGTAAGCAGATTTTCCCTGCCTATTTCTCTGAGGTAGAGCTTGATAGGATCATCCACAGATGTTTCTTTGTTGCTATAAACCAGGCGCTTCTTTTCAACATTCGGGCTTTTCCGGGTTTCCTGCTCCGATTCATCTTCGCCAGAGGCTTCTTCCTCGATGAGCTGGACATTATTTAATTCCAGCAATACCAGGACCTCTTCGATTTTATCGGAATTGGCGATATGCTCAGGAAGATAATCGGAAAGTTCCTCATAGGAGAGGGATTTCTTTTCCTTCGCATATTCAATCAGCTTCATAACAGCGGGATCAAGCTGCAAATCCGTCATGTTTCTTCCTTCAATCGGCATAATTCGGCATCAAGATGCATTTTCTCCGCAAGGAGTTCTTCAAGCCGGGTTTCACCCCGGATCCTGGTAACCCCCTCCTTTGCAATACGCAGTTCCATCACAATTTCGTCAAGCCGGCGCTTAAGCCGCCTTTGCTTCACTCGGTTAATACCATCCGAAACAAGCTGTTCGGGATTTGCTGAAAATTCATTCGACGCACCCCGTTCAATAATAAAATTCCGCAACTCCGGAGCGGTTATGCGGGATAACAGATCATCCATCCCGGATTCGTCATGCACATAACACTCTTCAAGGGCAATAAAGAGTTCCTTCGCACTCGGGTCTTCGATCTCCTTAATCGAAAGCTTTGAACGAAATTGTGGATACAAACGGTAATGTACCGAAACCGCGGCGAGCAAAAACAGCTCGTCATTCATCTGAATCGGTTTTGGCGAGCCTTTGTTCCCGAGGGCATAACGCCGGTTACCATCAAAACCGCGCTCACCAAAATGACGATAGTCCTCCGCTACCGCTCCCCGGTCAACCCCAAAGGCAGCGGCGATAGATCCGATACAGGCATCCCTTGAAACCTCCGAATCCAGGGTTTTTAAATAAGGAAACAAGAAAGCAACCGCCTGCGCTTTCCCCGCGGCATCAGATATATCAAAAAGAGACCTACTGCGACCCACCAGGTATTCAAAGTCAGTTATACTACATTTTACCCTTTTTTGCAATGCCTCTGGCCCAGCTTCTTGTAAGATATCCGCTGGATCCTTCCAGGCGGGCTGTCCGGGGGGTTCATTACCAGGAACCACCACGGCACTCGCCAGGGCATTGTTCCGGCAGGTCAATATGGCCTTAACCGCCGCGTTTTGCCCTGCAGTATCCGCGTCAAAGATGAGGTAGACCCGCTCCGCCCAGCGGCGGAGGAGTTTTGCCTGCTCATCGGTAAAGGCTGTTCCCAGCGGCGCCACCGCGTTAGTAATCCCCGCTTGATGGAGGGCAATCACATCCATATACCCTTCGGCAATATAGACGTCTCCGGTTTTTCGTATTGCAGGCAGGGCCAGGTCAATGGCAAAGAGGGTTTGCCCCTTTTTATACATCACCGATTCCGCAGAATTGATGTATTTCGGGCCTTCTTTACCCAGGATTCGCCCCCCAAAGGCAACGGTCCTCCCCTGGCGGTCGACAATAGGAAACATGAGCCGGTCCGAAAAAAAACTGGTACCCGGATACTTCGGTGAAAAAAGCCCTGATGCAGCGAGAAACTCCTGAGAATACCCCTTCCGGGAAAGAAAAGTAAAAAGCCAGCGCCGGTCCGCCGGCGCATAACCCAGACGAAAATGATCGATCATGGCGGTACTGATTCCTCTGGATATAAGATACGCTTTTGCGGCGCTTCCTGCTGGCTTTTCCATGAGCACATAGTGAAAACTTCCCGCCACCCGGCTATAGAGTTCGGCAAGCTCCTCGATCCGCCGGGTCATTCCCGTGTCCTCTGGCCCCCCACCGAAATCTTCGTAGACCACGGGAATGCTGAATCGTTTTGCCAGGAGTTCAATGGTTTCGGGAAAGGAGTATTTGTCCATTTCCATGACAAAATTGATGACCGTGCCCCCTTTACCGCAGCCGAAACAGTGATAAACTTTCAGGTCCGGGTTCACCGAAAAAGACGGGGTCTTTTCCTGGTGAAAGGGACACAGCCCCACATACCGGCCGCTTCGTTTTTCAAGGCGGACATAATCGGCTACCACCGCAATCGCATCCAGTTTATCATGCACTTCCTGTATGGTGGACTTGGCGATATAAGCCATCAGGGGACTCTCCTTTTGACATAGAGCGCTCCCGCCTTAATATGGTCGTCCAAGGTCTTTGAAAAATAATGCCGCCCCGCATCGGCATCCACCAGCCGGAAATAGAGATACTCACTGGGAAGGGGATTAAAAGCCGCGTTCAGGGCAACGGCGCCCGGGGACGCAATGGGGCCTGGGGGGAGACCCGTCCGCATATAGGTGTTGTAGGGGTCCTGAATCTCCGTGTCCCGGGTATACAACACCTCCGGGTGGGGTTTCCCCTGGATTTCGGTGATCACATATTCCACGGTAGCGCAGGACTGGAGGGCCATGCCTATCTTGAGGCGGTTATAAAAAACCCCCGCCATAAGGGCCGCCTCCTCATCCACCCGGTATTCCCGTTCCACGATAGAGGCGATAATGACCCGCCGAAACAATGCTTCCGGGGGCATATCCAGGGCAGTACTGCCCGTATCACCGGAACTGTCCGGTAATTCGGCGATGCGCCTGAAAAAGGTATCTGCCATGGTTTTGACCACCTGAGCGGCGGGGTAGGTCCGGGGGAAAAGATACGTATCCGGGTAGAGGTACCCCTCCATGGTGAGGCCCGGTACCTGATAGGCCGCAATGATTTCCTGGTCCGTTGCGGAGGCGAGGAAGTCTGCTTCAGTGCAAATTGCGGATTCCGCCAAAATCCGGGCTGTTTTTTTAAGGGTTACCCCTTCGGGAATCGTTACCTTGATGAGGGGCTGCCGTCCTGCCACGAGGGTAGCATGAATAGCCACCTGGGTTGCGGGAAGTGCAAGCCGGTAGATGCCTGTTTTTATGTATTCTTTATCAAGCCGGGACAGGAAGTACCAGAAATACCGGGTTTTTATGATTCTCGCCGCTTCCAGCCGCCTCCCCACGGACCAGGCGCTTTCACCACTGCGGACTTCCAAGGATACGGTCCCATCCGTTTCTATCCGTAAAGTTTCATCCTCCTCCGGGACCACCAGCGCTTGGGTCGGGGGATCATTACAATATACCAGGCCCCCCGCGATCACGACCACCAGGAGCAAGGCCATACCCACGAGAAGACTGGTCATCTTGATTATGTGACGAATAATCATCCCCATCTCATAACTATAGGGTAATCTCCAAGCCTTCCCTGGCAAGGGTCAGGGTTATTCCCCAGCTATTGATACGTTCGGTATACCACCGGGCAAATTGCAGGATATTCCCCAGTTTCTGGTCATCATAGGTGGGATCGTGATGAAACAGCACCAGATGTTTTATCCGCCAATTAACGGCAAAATCAACCGCCATGCTGAAGGCGCTGTGCCCCCAACTGTATTTTTCAATGGCTTCCCCCAGGGTGTATTGAGAATCAATGACCGCCACATCGGCATTTTCAAAAAAAGCAGCATTTTCTTCGTTCTTAATGAAATCAGCAGAGGATAGTTCCACATCGGTGGCATAGACAAACCGATGTTGTCCGTCATTGACCAGATAGGAGTATGAATCCCCGGGATGGTTCATTTTTTTAGCGGAAATGACCACATCCTGCAGGGTTACCCCCGAGGATATCCCCGGGGATAACACATGGAAGGCTTTTTTTGAGGCCATGGTTTCCATGCTGACCGGAAAATAGGGGGCCTTCATCTGGCCCCTGAGAATCGTTTCAAGAGCCGGTACGGGTGAATAAAAATCAAGCCTCACCGAAGGGTCATAGGCGGGATTAAAGAAGGGCAGCCCCATGATATGATCCCAATGAAAGTGGGAAAAAAATATATGATACTGGGTGAGTTTCGCATTCTTCTTTGACAGGGCAATCCCTAATTCCCGCACACCCGAACCGGCGTCAAAAACAATACATTTTGAGGGATTCCCCGCCGAGACCGTAACACAGGAGCTATTCCCCCCGGTGGTACCAAAGAGCCAGGAAGGAAGCCCCGCGAGAAACCGTTCCCGGCTTTCGGATGTTTCAATGTCCGCCGGGGTCAACCGTTCTAGGATCGTGGAGATCTTACTTTTTATTTGAGCAGGCAGCAACGGCGCCGGCAGTGAACCGCGGACACCCCAAAAACGAATGTACATTTATGCTCCATCACCTCTTGAAATAACCGGTTCTGTCCTTTGCCGGATTATATACGCTTCTATCTCGTCCTTCCCATGCAGCATACCCCTTCCCATACCCGGACACGAGCCCGCCGCCCGCTTCCATGCATCAAAAGAAGCAAGCAGAGACTCCCAGAACGGAAAGGTCCTGCATTGCAGGGGCCGCTTTTCATACAAGGAACACCCATTTTCCCAAAAAACACAGTCATAATTGGGTTTTTCCTTGAGGGAAAGCTGTTCCCTCCCCGGTTCCATGGAGACCCACCGGCAATAGGTATCCACAAAATCAGTATAGCTCACCTGTAATGCTGCCGCCAGCAGCGTGGTATCCTTTTCAGTCAGGAACACGAAACCACGCTCATACCGGCAACAGGTTGAACAACGGGTACAGGAAAAACAAAGCCCTTCAATATAAAACGGCGCTGTATAAAACGGCTGCTTCCGCATAGCAACTCCAAAAAAAAGGGGCTGTCCAGCAACAGAGGACAACCCCTTTGGGGAGAGAAGGGTTCGAACCTTCGAAGGCTGAGCCAACAGATTTACAGTCTGCCCCCTTTGACCGCTCGGGAATCTCCCCGTACATTTCCAAGACACCATCCTTCCCGGCATTTCCTCTCAGGAAGCCATCTCCCGGAGTCGAACCGGGGACCTCATGATTACAAGTCAGGCGCTCTAGCCGACTGAGCTAAGATGGCATTTTGAATATTTAAAAATATATCCAAAGTAATGATAGGTGTCAAGGGGTTTTCCATACTTTTCGTAAAAATAAGAGGACATGGATGATGGTCGCGGAAACACCAAGCATTGAGCGTGAAACAGCGGAAGGTTTTCTGGTTTCGCCGGTAACGGTATATTCTGATTAACTTGACTGGGCGGCCAGCACTATCAGGGAAAGGCAAAACAAGAACAGCGTCCCAAGGGCGAAAAGCACTATGGCAGCGGAAAAGCCCAAGGAGATAACCACCCAAATTCCAAGCGTGTTGAGGATACTCCGGTAAAAAAACATCACCCCGTTAAAAACCAGGGGCAATCCCACCAGCATGGGAACACCCAGGTACCGGGGCGGCTTTTTAGCCCGATATCGCCACCCAATGACAATAATAAAAATCGCTATGGGCAAGAAGATCACCGGTTCGGCAACGCGGTATATTATTTCAGCCTGAAATACCTGGGAAATATAGCCATAGGAGCCAAATTGCCGCTCCGCGGTAAAAAGCTCCCCAACTGAAAGAGCGTCCAGTCCTCGCCGCAGTTTTGACAGGAGGAGAAAATCCTCATACCCCAGGTCCAGGATCAGTTGAGTATTCCCGCTTACCGACCGGTCTGGGTCGGTCCACACCGGTTCCCATCGTCTTGCCTTATCATTTCGGTCCAAGGCCCGCATCATGAGGAGGAGCTTGGGGGTAGCATCTATAGTGATAGGAAGAATCTTGACATAAGGAGCTTCAACCCGGTAGAGGAGATTCCCCGATCCATCAAAGGCGATAAGCTCCATACTCATCCCATAGGAAAAATCCGCCAGGGGGGACAGGGAATCAAGACGCAGCACCACCCGTCCGCTCTGGTTTCCCGCCGGGAACTTGAGGGGAAGGGAAAAGATAGCCCCGGTAAGAATTTCCCCAACGGTTAATTCCATTTCATCAATAAAAAACGCGATGTTCGCGGCACCCTGTTCACTAATGGCAAGGAAACGAGCCACATCAGGATCCTCCGGGATTTTGGCCATCAGGTCCTTGAAAATATAATACGCCCGGATCCAGTCTTCCGAGACCAGCGCTTCGTAGCCATCCCGTTTCTCGTGATACCATGCATAGCTAGGGACTTCACTGGAATCAGGTTCCAGCGCGGTAATGGCATTCCAGGCCAGGCTTGCCATGTGCAGGGCTTGACCGGTTTCAGGGCTTCCCCTTCTTGCGAGACGGCTCCCCAGGTTCGCAAGCCAGTAGGCATCATAGTACCTGCCTTCCTGCATGGCCGTATCCGCCATCTCCAGGGCCTCGGTCACGTGTACCGGTTTCCGCTCTCCTGGAATCCCTGAATAAACCGGGATATATTCACTATTCAGATGTGCTGCTTCAGCCCGGGCTTCAGCTCGTGCATCGGACTGATTAATCCGCCATTCGTCCATTCTGATGGCCGCCTCCACCCGGAGGGCCTCGATTTCCGGACTTTCCGGCCAGATCCGTTCACAGAGGGCGATAAATTGAGATGCTTCCGGCCACGCATCTTTCGCCGCATAGTCCAGGGCCTTTGCTTTGGATGTCTTGAAGAGGTTCCCCCCAAAACGTACATCGGCCTCAAAATCCCGGACCAGGGGAGATACCCAGAAAAATAACATCCCATAGACCACCACCGCAACAATAGCGGTTATAACCGAACCCTTGAGCCGGTCCAGCAAGTGGGGAGAAAAACGGGAGAACTGTTCTTCCCCTTGTCTTTGCAGACCAAAGGGAATAACCAAACTGGTCAGGGCCAGGGCCGGAAAAAAGGCGAGGAAATCCAGGAACCCCTGGTTCAGACGCCAGGAACGAGCGTAGGTGGGCAAAGGAGCCGGCTCCGCCGGAAAAAGAAACCTGAATCCCAGGATCAAAAACCCTGATGCTACCATATAAATGACAAAAATGTTCCAGGGAGACAGTACCCGTTTTTCAGTAACCTTCATGCGTAACCTCCATGGATTTTCCACCGCGTGTCCGGTAAACCAGGGCGGTACCAAGCATGATCAGTAAACCCAGCATATAAAACACCAGGGGACTCACCAATGATTTTTCGAACCGATCCCCCAGAAAGGCCCCTAAAAAGTCCTGGGTTGGCGGGGAATTGATGAACCTTTCCAATGCCAGAACGCCCCGGAAGATCAGGGCGCCCAAACAGAGGTTCGCCAGGGGCCAGGAACTCATTTCCATCACAAACCGCAGGGACACCAGCAAAAAAATAAGCGAAAAAGCATATATGAGAAACGAAGCAAACCCCGCTTTGAGCCGGCTCGTGAGCTGTTCCGCGGACAAAGAGAAATCCTGGATGATACTGCTCAGAAAATTGACCTGATCCGTTCTGAAAGGCGCCGGTGGTAAGCCGGTATGCTGGGATTCCATGGGTATTTCCTGGTATAGCAAGGGGGAGCCTGGCAGAGAAACCACCTGGGCGCCGTGCATATCCGCCGGATCATCCAACAGCACCCGTACTGAATCGGCTCCGGACAAGACAAGACCCGGCTCTCCCAGGGTTATGCCATGGGCGGAAGGTGACGCCGGTACATTCCAGAACCGGACTATCCCTAAGGATATCAGGACGATATACAGGGCAGACAATACCCCCAGACATATCATGGAGCGGGGAATCGAAATTTCCCTGCGGGCGCTATAGTTGATGCCAAACAAAAGCGAAAAATAGAGTATCAGTGGAAGCGCTCCCTCAAGGGCCGCAACAAATTCCACCACCTTCGATACTGGCTGGGCCGGTATCATCCCTACCTCGTCAACCCGGATATGAGCGAATCTTACCATGAGGGACCCTGCAAACAAGATAACCAAACAGGCGCTGAAAACCAAGACCAGCCGTACTATGTTGCCCTGGAAGTCTTTCATTTCTTTTTCCATACTCTTAACCTAGCATGGTAAAAGCGCTTATGCAAGTAAAGGCAGCACCGTACCCCTATTCGGTCTTGTCCGGAAGGGCTTTCATCTTTTCCTTCAGTTCCAGGAGCATTAAGTCCGCTGAGGTATCGGATTTTTCCAATTCCTCAAAACGCTTATCCAGGCTGGCATTGGAAGAAAAGTCCTCAAGCTCCTTCGCGGCCTCGGCCTGGGCTTCCATCTGGTCTACCTTAGCCGCCATCCGGTCAAAAGCATCAAAGGCGGTCCGGTTACCGGATACGCTGGAAATGGTGCTCTGTATTTTCTGCTGGGCCTCCGCCCGTTTTGCCCGGGCAACGAGGAGGTTTTTCTTGCGTTGAGCCTCATCGATCTTCTGCTGCAGCTCTCTGAGGGATTCCTTTAACTTTTCCACGGAAACATGCTGGGCTTCCCACTGCTTTTTATATTCCGTGTAGGCGTTATCATATTCCTGTTTACGGAGCAGCGCCTCTTTGGCCAGGTCATCCTTCCCCGCCTGAACCGCCAGCATGGCCTTCCGTTCCCATTCCTTGGACTGGGCCTGCTGATTCTGGGTTTCCCGCTCAAGCTTCTTCTCATCCGCGATGGCCAGGGCCACCGCCTTCTTGGACTCAATAAGCTGCTCGCTCATATCAATCAGCAGTTGATTGAGCATCTTTTCCGGTTTTTCAGCCTTGCTGATCATATCATTCACATTAGATGAAAGGAGGGTCTTAAGTCTTGAAAAAATTCCCATATTTTACTAACCTCTATACTTTGAGAGTATCGGATAATGCTGGGTTAAGGCCAGGCTGAAAGCATCCAGGGTTGCCCTGAATTCCGTATAATCCACGGTATCATATTCTAACGTATCAATCAAAACAATCTTCTCATCTTCCAGGGCATACGCGCCATGGAGGATATCGCTGGCATTTAATTCAAGGAGCTTCGTAAAGAGTTCAAGCCGATGCTCCGCCGGCGCGTCCATCACCACGGTCCTGACAATGACGAGGGGCTCTGCAAGCATGACCGCCACCCCTTCCAGGCCGTGTTCCTCATCATCAAGCAACCACAGATTACCCTCAAGTTCTCTATAGGTTAGCATACAATCAATGAGGTACCGTTCAATTTTATTTTCCGACATAAAGGTCCTTACCCTAAGTATACATTCCCCGCCGTATCAACGGCAAGTATGGTTTTACACTCGGAACAGCGGAAGCGGCCCGGTTTTGAAATCTTCAGTTTTTTTGAACAGGTGGGACAGGCAAGTACCGTAGGGAAACCCGGCTCCCTGCCACTGCTGCTACGAAAAAAATCAAAGGAAGCATCAAGGGTATCTTTAATCATAAAAACCTGAGCAAAACCCAGGAGTTCGAAAACTTCGTATACCGGCGGTTTGATTTCAACCAGCACCATATCGCCACCCCGGGGCTTTACCGATTTAAGGATGCTGGAAAACGCACCGATACCCGTGGATGATACGTAAGTAAGCCCTGCGCATTGAAAAATCAGCTTGATATAACCGGCCCCCATGGCTTTTGCAATCCGTTGCTGGAAAAGGTTAGAATTATAGGTATCAAGATACCCTGCAAGGCACAGGACCAGGCACTCGGGAATATCGGGCTTATTCTGCAGTATTATTTTGAGGCTACCATCCTTTTCATCATCAAATCCTGACACAATTTCATTATTTGTCATGACGCCCCCGTTAATAATCCTTCCTGATTATTCTACCGTGGTGGGCCACATTTGTCAATCTCGTGGATGCTCAACTTCACTTCGGAATAAGCGATTGAGGTCGTGGTTAGATAACATCAGGATGAGGGAGAAGAACAGGAGAGTTTGCCCCCATTACGCTTAAAAGAGCATTCCGCTCTTCCCTCCCCTCCCCCTTCAAACTTCAAAACCCCGGAAATAGCAGCACAGCACAGGATCGTCCACCTCCCGCTGGGAAAGCGAAAAATCCCAGGACGTCCACGTGACCGAAGCCGCGCAGCGGCAAGCGTGGACGTC
>JAITNP010000021.1 GCA_031290455.1 Treponema sp.
CTTTGAATGGGCAACACAACAGGCTATCTCGCAGGTTTTGCAGGACAAGCATTTTGCGTCATCAACAAAAATTGATCGCATAAACACCCCCTCTTAAATAATGATTTGTATCTATGCTCCATAATTGTAACACGATTTTTCGGGGGGTCAACAAGAATTTTTAAAATGCAGGACTTATTTCAGAATGACCGCAATAATTGTCTTCCACCTTTCTCACACATCATTGAACTAAGGCCTGTGGGTCGTCATTTCGGAATATTAGAGATGGCGCCAGAAACATAGTCCTCCTGGAACAGGAAAATCCCTGGGACGCTCTGACCGACAGGTTCTGGCTCAAAAGCTTGAAATCCTATCGTATCTCGTACCAGAACCCGATCGTGAGGGCCTCAAGGATTTTCCTGCCTCCCAGGGCCGCTGATTACCTGGCCTCGATCTCAATCACATATTCCGCATTGAAGGCCAAAACATTGCCGGCAGGCTAAAAGTGCGTTATACTGAGGTTGGTAGGCGGTACTTTATTGGAAATTGAATATGCGTATCCTCCCAAGGGCAGGCAGCTTGAACGGGTCCGCACATTCCTGGGAGCATTAGGCTTGGGCTGGGATGAGGGAAGCCAGTTTACGGTGAATCTCACGGAAAACGGCCGTATGCTGGCCAGCGGTTCCCGGCAGAACAATGTCTTAAAGTGTATCGGGGTCGCAGCAGACCACCAGGGGGAAGGGCTTACCGCTTCGATTGTAACGGAATTGGTAAAGGATGCCCTGTACCAGGGCTTCTCCCATTGCTTCCTTTTTACTAAACCTGAAAATATAACCCGTTTTGAGGGACTCGGATTTTGGCTTATCGCGGAGACCGCTGATGCGGCCTTGCTGGAAAATCGCAAAAATGGGGTCCCTGCTTTTGTGGATGCTCTGGGGCCGGTTGACCACCTTGCTCGTGGGGGGAAACGGGGCGCCGTGGTGGCCCATTGCAATCCCTTTACCAAGGGCCATCTCTATCTGATTGAGGAGGCGGCCCGGCGCTGTTCAAGCCTGGACCTGTTCATCCTCTCCGAACCGGGGGGTGTCTTTCCTCCTGGGGTGCGCATGGAATTGGCCATCCGGGGAACAGCCCACCTTGCCACTGTACAGGTTCATCCCACAGGGGCGTATCTCATATCTTCTGTCACCTTTCCGGAGTATTTTATTCAAGACCGGGATCGGGTCCCGGAGATTCACGCGGAATTAGACATCACTATCTTTGCCCAATACTTTGCAAAGCCCCGCTTCATTGTCCACCGTTTTATCGGGACCGAACCCCACAGCCGCCTGACCGCCATGTATAATCAGCGGCTCCAGGCACTCCTCCCCCCCAGGGGAATCGAGGTTATCGAAATTCCGCGCCTCGAAGCAGGAGGCGCTGCCATAAGCGCCAGCCGAGTCCGGGATTTACTGCGACAATCGAGGCTTGAAGACATCCGTCCCCTGGTTCCAGATAGTACCTACGAGTATCTATCCCAGGGAACTGGCAAAGGATAACCATGGAACATCCCTTTGAAGGATGCCGGCAGGTTACGTTGGAAGAAATGCTCGATGCCCGGGAACGCCGGGCATTGGAGCAGCGGGCATTCCTAGCCCACTGGGGGGGACCCCTTATCTCCTTTACCCTGATTATCCCCGGGGAGTACAAGGTGTTTCCCCTGGCCCGGCGGGCTTTTGTGGAGGGAACCACCGGGATTGAAAAACAACTGCACCGCCACGGTATTCCCATAAATGGCCGCTGGTATAGAGACGCCCACACCGGGGAGATGGCTTTTTTTGCGGCTGCCGGAGATACGGGTTTGCTTAAAACGCTTATGGTGGAACTGGAAGATCGGCATCCCCTGGGCCGCTTGTTTGACATTGACGTCCTGGACAAGAACGGCGTCGGGCTGCACCGGACTTGCTTTGGCGGCAGAGAGCGGACCTGTCTGATCTGCGGAAAGCCCGTTTGGAAGTGTTCCCGCAGCCGTGTTCACGACGCTGAGGAACTGGCCCGCCGGGTAGTTTTTATCATGGAAACCTATTTTCAAAAGCAGTATGCGGGAATTATCGCCAAACATGCCCTAAAGGCCCTGCTTTTCGAGCTAGGGATTACCCCGAAACCAGGCCTGGTGGACCGGTCAAATTCCGGCGCCCATGAGGACATGGATTATTTTACCTTTGTAAACAGCGCCGCCGCCTTGGTCCCCTATTTTTACCGGGTTACCCTCGAAAGCCAGGGATATCAGGGGGAATCGGAATCTCTCCTCGCATCCCTGGGGTTTTACGGCCAAGAAGCGGAAGAGACCATGAACGCCGAAACCGGCGGGGTGAACACCCATAAGGGGCTTATCTTTTCCCTGGGGATTATGTGCGCCGCCCTGGGATACCTCCATGGGCAGGGGCTGCCGGTAACGGTGGATACGGTCCTGGCCCTCTGTGGTCGGATCGCCGCTCCTGGGTTGGCGAAACTGGACCAGGGACATACCTCGGCGAAGGTTCAGACTCACGGAGAAAAAGTGTATGCTGTCCATGGCATCCGGGGTATCCGGGGAGAAGCTGCCGCAGGTTTCCCCAGTCTGGCTTTATACGGCTACCCCCTGCTTTCCGCGTTGTTGAACCAGGGTTATTCCGCAAATGATGCCGGGGTTATCCTCTTGCTGCACCTGTTGGCCCAGGTACAGGATACGAACATCCTCTACCGGGCCGGCATAAACGCCCTGGAGGAGATTCAAAAACAGGTACAGGATTTTCTTGCCCGTGAATCGGATCCAGAGGAACTGCTTGCCTTTGCCCGAGATTTGGATCAGGATTTTATCCGCCGCCATATCAGTCCCGGGGGCTGCGCCGATTTAGTGGCCTTGAGTTTTATGCTGTATTTTTGTGTAGAAACCACCCCGGAAAAGAAGGTACACCCGGACCCTACCCCAGGGTCGCCAGCATAATCGCCTTAATCGTATGTTTGCGGTTCTCCGCTTCATCCCAGGCGCGGCTTTGGGGACCGTCGATCACCTCGGGGGTAACCTCTTCCCCCTTGACCGCCGGGAGGCAGTGGAGGAAAATGCTGTCCCCACGGCCTGTCTTGTCCATGAGGGCCTGATTAACCTGATAGGGGCTTAAAAGCCGGAACCGCGCTTCCCGTTTCGCCTCCTCCCCCATGGAAACCCACACATCGGTATAAATTGCGTCGGCCCCTTTGACCTCCGCCGTATCCTCGGTGATCCGGATCGCTGCCCCGGATGCTGCGGCCATGGACAGGCATTGGGTTAGGAGACCGGCGTCGGGATTGAGGGATGGCGGGGTGATAATCGTAAAGTGGACCCCCAACTTTGAACAGATGACCATGAGGGACCGGGCCACGTTGTTTCTCCCATCTCCCACAAAGCAGAGCTTTTTCCCCCGGGATTGACCAAAATTTTCTTCTATAGTAAGGATATCCGCCAGTGCCTGGGTTGGGTGAAACGTGTCAGTCAGCCCATTGTATACGGGTACCCCGGAAAATTGGGCCAGGGCCTCCACGGTTGCCTGTTTAAAGCCCCGGAATTGGATGGCATTGAACATACGGCCCAAAACCCGGGCAGTATCTTCAATGGATTCCTTGGCCCCAAGCTGTATGTCCGCCGTTGAAAGGAACACCGGGTGTCCCCCTTCCTCCCCAAAAGCGGTCTCAAAGGCACAACGAGTCCGGGTAGAGCGTTTCTCGAAAAGCAGGGCAATGGTTTTACCGGTAAACCGCTGATGTACTTCACCCCGCTGTTTTTCCCCTTTGACTTGTTTGGAGACATCCAGGAGATAGCGAATTTCTGCTTCCGTATAATCCAGCCAGGTAAGCAAGGACCGGCCTTTAAAAGTTTCAGGAGTCATAATAGGTGTATAATACATCCCCCCATAATCTTTTTCAAGGGGAGGCGAAAATCCCCAGGACGGCCACGCTTCCCCCTCCTATATTCTGAATTGAAGTTTTGATATAATGGTGATATTCCGATTCTTAATATATACTAGTATAAGGACGGATGTACATGATTCAGTTGTTATTTTTCCTCAGATTTAGAACCCAGCTTTACCATATTAGACCGGAATTGATCTCCTTATTGGAAGCATCCCTCATGGGGGCTATTAAAGCTGCTGGGGGCAAGTTGGAAAAAAAACGCTGGATCATCGCCGCATCTTTTGACGAAAACTCCCTGGGAATCTGGCTCAATATCATTACCGTTCTTGAGACCATCATCGCCGCGCTGCAAGAGGTATCTTCAGAACTATCGGGGTATTCTTTGGTACTTGGCCGGGATATTCCGGATCATGCCATGGGACGGATTTGCAGGGCCTTGGCTTCCAATTCGAGGGGGATGGGGATTTGGTGTGACCCTTCGGTCCAGGATCCCTTAAGCCCCTATGCGGCCTTTGAAACACCGATCAGCGGGCCTGACATGGCTCCCCTCGAACATGGCGCTCTTGGGCGAACCTTAAAAGATAACGCTTTAATTGAAGGGTATGCCCAGTTAAAAGCGATTACCCTTGCCTCCGAGAACAAAGGAGTGGACCCCTTCCCCTTCCGTGAAAAAATCCTGCGGACCATAACCTATGATGTCTCCAAGAATGCGGTCTTGATTGGCCCGGCCTTCATGGGAAAACGGGATGGACTTTACCGTATCTGTACTAATTTTTTAGGAGAACTGCCGCCCCTGATTCTCCGATTCGGCATCGGGGGGAAGGGCTTGGGGTATTTTGCCGATGTCTTCAGCCCCCGGATACGTTCTTTTATCAGCGGGTATATCCTGCCGGACATGCTTAAAGAATTGGATGACCTGGGGGACTTTATTTTTCGTGAACGCTTGAGAGATGAATATTCGGATTACTTGCTGCACAAGGGGCGTCTTTTTTTCCAAAAGGTATTGGCAACCTATACCGCTGCGGTGAAGTTTCAGAAGAGGATACCTATCCTTATCCTGGAAAACCTCCATAAGGCGGATGAGGCGGCGGTGCGCATCTGTATTGATGTGTTTATGGCCCTACCGGATAAAACAGACCTGTTGATCTACGGAACCTGTTTTGATGGCAGTGGTTCTCAGGAAACCGCTGCCACCCCCGGTGAAAGCCCAGGGCTTATTGAGCAGCGGCTGAAAAGCTGGGATGGTATGTTCCGCAGAATCATAACCTTTTCCGCTGAAGATTTTCCAACCCCGCAGCCCGTAGCAATGCCCCTGGACCTCTGGGAAATAGCCTATACCCTCAGCCTTTTGGGGCGCTATTTTCCCGGCCCGCTGTTTTCCCAGCTCTTTGAAGAGGAAGCCATTAATTCGGCCATGATTCTTCGGGCCTTTACCATGCTTTCCCACCGGGGGATGATTGATTGTACCGATGATCCGGCGCCGAGGATTGCCAATTTTATGGTTATGGCGGAAAAAATCCTGGGAGAACGAAAGGAAAAGAGCCGCCGTATCGTGAGGAACCGTTTGTTAGCCTGGATAGTTTCGGGGAAGCTCCGTCCCTGTTTCAGGCTGCTTGAGGCTTTGGTGGATTTGGGGGGAGGTGGCAGTGATGAGCTGGTGCTGGATGCTATTTATGGCGATGTCATGAATGGCACTTATATGAGGATAACCCAGGCCATCATGGAAAACCGTTTTGACGGGATAGTCGGCGATAACCGGGGCCCGGCGCTTTCCTATATGTTTACCACCTTCAAGGCGCTTATCCATGGGGATGAAGCGCAGATCCGTGCGGCCTTTAGGGATACCGTTCCCCCGGTAGTCTTTATCCCCCGGTATCAGGCTCAAATGCTCGTGAACCATACCGCCTATCATCTTGGCATCGGGGATATTGATACCGCTTCAGAAATGGCAAAGGAAACGATATTCATAAGCCAGGGACCAAAAGGCGCGGCGGCTGAGGGGTATCGTTTATTTTCCCTGGTAAATCTTTTAAAACAGCGGGTTGATGAGGCCATGGATTATATATCCTTTGCCCTTGAAATTGCTGAACGGTCGGAGCGTTTTGATGAATTGGGGGTGGTAGCCTATTATGCTGCCGCCACGCAGTTCTTGTACGGAAATCTCTTCAGGGCTGAAGGGCTTGCGCTGCAGGCGGAACAAATCGCCGCCGCTTCCGGACGGCCCGGTTGGGCGGATCGCGCCCGGTTTCTCCGGGGAAAGATCTGTTTTGAAACAGGACACTATCAAGCTGCGCTGGATATTTTTAAGGACCTGCAAGAAAATCCCACAGGCGTTCCATCAGAGGATATGGACCGCATGGTATCCGCATGGGTATACCGGGCAATGGTATTCGCGGGCCTTCCTCCGATTCAGGAACCAAAGCTCCGGGGGCAAGAATCTCTGCTTTTTGAAGCCGAGGCTTCCTATGTGGCCGGGGATTATCAAAAGACGGTGGCGCTTACCGAACAATTATTGCAGAACCGCCCTCAGCACAATTTCCTGTACACCGAACAGCCGGATTGGCGGAGTGGGTTTGCCCAATGCGACCTATTACTCCTATCCCCACAAGACCTTTGGACCCGTATGATTTCCGCCTACCGTACCCTCGCGATGTGCAAGCTTCCCTCTGCAGGAGACGAACGGAAACAGGCCATATACGATATGCGCCAGCTCATGCGGGATGAATTAATCTCCGATTTGGACCCTAACGGCATCTTTTACTTTTATGCCTATTATCGTGTTTTGCAGGATTCTGGAGCAGAGCAGATCGATATGAATACCGCCATCAGTATGGCCTTCAAACGGCTTCAACACCGGGCTGGCCATATCGACAATTTGGAAACGAGGCAGGCTTACCTCAATCTCCATTATTGGAATGGTGCTTTGAGTAGTACCGCTCGGGAGTATAACTTGATATAGGACAGGACTGAAGGGGGCGCCTGCTTTTGGGGGGTAAGGCCAAATGAGTCCTGTTTCATTTAACGATCATGAACTGTTTGTCGAGTTCCTCCGGGACTTTATCAAGATTGATATGCTCAACGATATAAAAAGTGAACAAGGAACAGGAGCGGCAGGTGAGCGCAACGAAAGACTTTCTGTTTCCGCCGGTATTGCCCATCATCTTCCCCTTGTATTGCAAGCGGCGGATGTCCCCTCGGTGAGCAAGCCCGTTTTCGTTTCTGGGCGCTGTGTCTCCCGGTGTTGATAATACGGCTCAGATGTTTCCGTTCTTCATCCGTCAGTGTTACCCGATATTTCTTGGTCATAATTTCCCTCCCTGGTTGGATTCTATGACCATGAGCTTATCATACTTATTCACCTTTTCATAGATGACT
>JAITNP010000046.1 GCA_031290455.1 Treponema sp.
ATGTAGAGCAGTATCCTCAAGGGCATGTTGGGGTTGATGGTACTCTGGTGTTCCAGCACGAGGACCAGTATATCACCAATCTCGAAGGAAATGTCGTTGATCCGGCCCATAAAGAGGGCGTCTTCCAGGGTGTTTATGGTTATCGGTATGGAAGGGTCCACGGGGACGCCTTTCAAGGCGCTGTACAGCTCCCGCAAGATGTCCGGATCGTTGAAAAGGAGGGTGAATACGCTGTCTTTGTACTGCCTGTTTACGCTCATGAGTGCCTCTTAAAATAAGTATAACATAGAAGGTGGAATTGTAAATAGAGTCAAGCCGGTTTCAATGTAAGCATAGGGCCGAAGCGGTTTGTCTCTGTTGCCATAAACGACATGTTTACCAGGGTAAAGCAATGCGGGAGGCACGAGAGGAGGCCGAGCGGATAAGCCGGGACCCAAACGTCAAAAGCTATATCGTTGCAGCGCTTTTTGCGGAGTGGGCTGCGGAAGATGCCGAGGACATTGATAAAACGATGTATAAAGCACTGTCGTCAAGCGGTTAAGAAATCCGAAGTCCTTAACCGGTTGATATTGGATGGCACATAGCTGATTGGATCCGGATTTTTATTCTGTTGTAACTCAGGAACAGGGCAACGGCATTTACTTTTCTTCGCGTCTGAAAAGTGATACCATGATATAGTAGATCAAAGACTTTTTTGATGGCATGGAGGGGTCTACCGGAGCCGCTCTTCCCCATCTCCTGATGTCATTTCGGGATATTGAAGACAGTGCCGGAAACATAGTCCTTGTGGTGCAGGTAAATCCCTGGGGCGCTCACTTGATCGACGGGTTCTGGCTCAAAAGCGTGATTCTCTATCGCATCTTGTACTAGAACCCTAGCGTGAGCGCCCCAGGGATTTTCCTGCACCACAAGGCCGCTGATTATCTGGCCACGATCTCAATCACATATTCCGAATCGAAGCTTACCACTTGCATAATTTTTTGATTTTTTGTATCATACTCTCAAGATTGGTACCAAGGGGGCTGATGGCGTTGATCAAAAAGGTTTTGATTGCTAACCGGGGAGAAATTGTCAACCGGATCATGCGCACCTGCGATACCCTGGGGATTGAGACGGTTGTCGTATATTCCCAGGGGGATAAGGATGCCGGCTATATCTCCAAGGCGGCGGCAAGTTATAACATCGGCCCTGCAGCGCCCATAAAAAGTTATCTGAATGTAGAAGCGCTGATCGCGGTCATCAAGCAATCAGGGGCGGATGCGGTGCATCCGGGGTATGGATTTTTATCAGAATCAGCCTTTTTTGCCCAGGCGGTGGCGGAAGCAGGGGTAAAATGGATCGGTCCGGATCCGGGGATATTAAAAAATATCGAATCCAAGTGCTATTGCCGGGTTATCGCGGATAGCATGGGGGTTCCGGTAACCCCTGGAACCATCGGGGTTATCCATGATATCGATGCAATTTATGAAACTGCTGAACGGGTTGGGCTGCCGATTCTGCTGAAACTGGACAAGGGCGGAGGCGGCAAGGGGATTGAGAAAATCGGCCATTTTGAGTCCAGAGCAGTAACCCAGGCCATATTCGACCGTTTACAGCGAATCGGTACCATGGCCTTTGCCAGCGGGGAGGTGTACGTGGAGAAGGAAGTCGTGGCTCCCCGGCACATTGAAGTACAGTTTATGGCGGATGATCATGGTTCTGTCCGGTGCCTGGGTGAACGGGAGTGTTCTATCCAGCGGAGATACCAAAAGCTCGTTGAGGAATCCCCCTCGGTGGTAGTTACCGATGAGGACCGTGAAAAGCTGTATGCCTACACGGAAAAGATCGCCAGAGCCATTAAGTACTCCGGTGCGGGAACCATTGAATACCTGCGGAATTCCGAAGGCAGGTACTATTTCATGGAGATTAACGCCCGGCTGCAAGTGGAGCATCCGGTTTCAGAACTGGTAACGGGTCTGGACTTAGTAGCGTGGCAGATTCGGGTCGCCAACGGTGAAAAGCTGTCTTTTATCCAGGAGGATGTTCCTTTAAAGGGCCATGCCATTGAGTGCCGCATCTATGCGGAAGATCCTCAGACCTTCAAGCCCTCTCCCGGTACCATCACGAAACTGGTGTTCCCGGATACCGGGAACGGCACGGTCCGCCTTGAACACGCCATAGCCGAAGGGTATCGCGTTTCACCGTTCTACGATCCCATGCTCTGTAAACTTGCCGTATGGGGGGAGGATCGGAGCGCTTGTATTGCGAAGGTACAAGCGGCCCTGGGTCAGTTGGTGGTTGAAGGGGTTTCGACCACCATTCCCCGGGCTATCGCCATCATGGAGGATAAAAACTTCATGGCTGGAAATTTTACGACGAATTTCCTGGACAACGAGGAGGAATTACAATGGCATACACATTACAAGCCCACATGCCTGGTTTAGTGGCCCGGGTTGTGGTGCAGGTTGGTGACAAGGTTGCAGCTGGTCAGGAATTGGCGGTGATAAACTGTATGAAAACAGAAATGAGCTGTGTTACCGAAAAAGCGGGTACGGTCAAGGAAATCCTGGTTGCCGAATGGGATGAAATGGATGTGGGAACTCCCATGATCGTGCTGGATGCCTGAGGGGGAAATATGGCAAGAGTTGATCTGAACAGCGACCTGGGCGAAAGTTTTGGCGCCTACACCCTGGGGATGGATGAACGGGTTCTGGAGGTGATCACTTCCGCTAACATTGCCTGCGGGTTTCATGCCGGGGACCCAGGGGTGATGCAGAGAACAGTAACCCTGGCCTTGCAAAACAACACCGCCATTGGCGCCCATCCAGGGTTGCCGGATTTAATCGGCTTTGGGCGGCGGAATATCGCCATTACACCGAACGAGGCCTACACCATGATGGTGTATCAGATAGGCGCCCTTGCCGCGTTTGTGCGGGCAGAGGGTGGTAGGATGCAGCACGTGAAGCCCCACGGTGCGCTCTATAATATGGCGGCGGTGGATGAAAAGCTGGCTGAGGCCGTGGCCGAGGCGGTTTATAAGGTTGACCCGGAGCTGATCTTCTTCGGGTTATCCGGCAGTTGGCTGATAAAAAAGGCGGAGCGGCTCGGTCTGCAGGTAGCCCAGGAGGTATTCGCCGACCGGACCTATCAGCAGGACGGTACCCTGACGCCCCGCAAACAGCCGGGGGCGATGATTACTGAGGACGAGGTGGCTATCGCCCAGGTACTGGGCATGGTCAAAGATGGAACCGTCAAAACCATGCAAGGGGAGGTTATTCATATCAAAGCCGACACGATCTGTGTCCATGGCGACGGAGAACATGCGCTTTTGTTTTCCCGGCGGATTAAAGAACAGCTCATCGCGGAAGGGGTTATCGTTTCCGCGTTTTGCACGCACGAGGAGGTATGATGAGTAAGACCAGTAGTAAATTCAGTACCGTAGGTTTAGGGGCGGCGTTTCTGATGGCGCTGTCCGCGGTAGGGCCGGGTTTTCTGACCCAAACCGCGGTGTTTACGGAAACCTACCTGGCGAGCTTCGGCTTCGCGATTTTAGCCACCATTATCGTGGATATTATCGGGCAGTTGAATGTATGGCGTATCATGGGGGTATCGGGGATGCGGGGGCAGGACATCGCCAATAAGGTCCTCCCCGGCTCAGGCTATGTGCTGGCCTTTCTGATCGCCCTGGGGGGGCTGGCCTTCAATATCGGCAACGTGGGCGGCTCCTCCCTGGGGTTGAACGCCATATTCGGCCTTGATGAAAGCAAATCGGTGATTACCGTGACAGTATCCGGGCTCATCGGGGCCGTGCTTTTTCTGTCAAAGGATATGCTCAGGGCAGTAGATAAATTCGTCAAAATTCTGGGTGCGATTGTGGTGGTGGTTATCGCCTATGTGGTGATACAGACCCAACCGCCGGTCGGTGAAGCGGTGGTACGGACCTTTACGCCGGAAAACTACGGCGCGCTGGGCATGCCGATCCTTACCCTTATCGGCGGCACCATCGGCGGCTATATCATATTTTCAGGGGGACACCGCATCATCGACGCGGGCATGACCGGTACGGAAAATATCGGGAACATCAATAAAAGCGCGGTAACCGGCATCGTGGTGGTTACCATCATCCGCATCTTGCTCTTCCTGGCGGTATTGGGCGTGGTAACCAAGGGCGGCCACCTGGACCCCGCGAATCCTCCGGCTTCCGCGTTCCGCCTGGGCGCAGGGGTGATTGGCTTTAAGATCTTCGGCATTGTTATGTGGGCCGCTGGCGCGACATCCATTGTCGGCGCGGCCTACACTTCGGTAAGCTTTTTAAAGACCTTGTTTTTCGTGGTTAAAAAGCACGAAAAACTCTTTATTATCGGCTTTATCGTGGTATCCACCGGCATCATGTTGCTTGTAGGACGTCCGGTTAAGCTTCTGATTCTTGCGGGCAGTTTGAACGGACTGATTTTGCCCCTGTCCTTGGGGCTGATCCTCTGCGGGGCCTTTAAGAGAGAGATTGTCGGAAAGTATAAACACCCCCTGGTTTTGACTATTTTAGGTTTCCTGGTGGTGGCTGCCATGGCGTATACCGGCATCAACTCCCTGTCCGGCATGGCGGCTTTGTTTAAGTAGGCCATGGTATGAGATTCTTACCCGCAGGGGATTCCGGTCTGATACTTGAGTTCGGCAATGAGATATCCGAAGGGATAAACCGGCAGATTAAATTCGTTACCGATACCCTGGATGAGGCGAAGCTGCCAGGGGTGCTTGATTTGGTTCCGACTTACCGGTCTATTCTGGTCAGCTTCGATCCCCTGCGCATATCCGCCACGGGGATCGCCGACATCGTAACCAATTCGATGCACAATTTTGCCGCTGCTGAGGACGCCTCCGGTGGCGAGGTGATCGAGATCCCGGTTCTGTATGGCGGCGACACCGGACCGGACCTGGATTTTATCGCACACCATACCGGTCTTGACCGCGAGGAGGTGATCCGTCTCCATTCTTCGGTGGAATACTTGATCTATATGATCGGATTTACCCCGGGCTTCCCCTATCTGGGGGGCATGCCCAAGGAACTGACCACCCCAAGGCTGCAAAAGCCCCGGACCCTCATCCCCGCGGGTTCCGTGGGCATAGCCGCCGCTCAAACCGGCATCTATTCGGTGGAAAGCCCTGGTGGATGGCAGTTGCTGGGGCGGACGCCGGTACGGATCTTCGATTGTGAGCGGGAGCAGCCCTTTTTGCTCTCCGCAGGGCAATATCTCAAATTCTGCCCAATCTCCGAAGGGGAGTATGCTTCGATAGCACAGGCAGCAGAGGATGGAGCCTATCACCCCAGACGGTACAGGAAATAGGATATGGGAAGGATTAAGATTATCGACCCCGGCATGATGGCCTTTGTGGAGGATCTCGGCAGGTACGGCTATCAGCGGTACGGTGTATCCGTATCAGGGGTCATGGATGAGTATGCCGCCTGGGTAGCCAACTTCCTGGTGGGTAATGAAGCGAACGCGGCGGTGATTGAGATAACCCTGAAAGGCATCACCCTTGAGTTTTTAGAGGACACGCTGTTTGCCATAACCGGCAGTGGATGTGACTATCAATTGAACGGAAAACCCCTGGGGATATGGCAAAGCCACCATGCCAGGGCGGGCGATACCCTTGCAGGGGGCTTCTGTGCCGGTGGCTTGCGAAACTATCTCAGCATCGCCGGTGGAATAGCGGTACCGGTGATTATGGGAAGCCGTTCGACTAATCTGAAAGGAAAATTCGGCGGCTTTAAGGGACGCGCACTCCAGCCAGGGGATATTCTTGCAACCAGCGGCGCAAACCTAGGGGCGCTTCCAGAGCGTGGGCTGAAACCGGAAGGTATCCCCCAATACGGCAATGAGATTGATCTGCGGGTTGTGATGGGTCCCCAGGACGATGCCTTTACGGAAGGGGGAAAAGAGACCTTTCTCAGCGCACCCTATAAAGTAACCTTTGACAGCGACCGGATGGGCATCCGCCTGTCCGGGGAAAAGGTAGAACACAGCAAGGGTGCAGACATTATTTCCGATGGGATAGCCTTTGGCTCGGTACAGATACCCGGCGAGGGCCTCCCCATCGTGATGATGGCAGAACGGCAAACCACCGGCGGGTACACCAAGATAGCCACTGTCGTAACCGCGGACCGCTCGAAATTAGCCCAGGCGCGTCCGCGGAGCATAATCCGTTTTCAAGGGGTAACCCTTGAAGAAAGCCTCGCGGCGCTCAAGGAGTACCGCGGTTGCTTTGAGCGGTTAGATGCATATTGCCCGGTACTTGAGAAAAAATAGGATGCAAAGCATGCAGAGGAGCAGTATATTATGAAAGATTACACCACTATGTCGCCCCGGGAGGCGCGGGCGCTTATCCGTGAGGGCAGTTACACCAGGCAGACATCGGGGATGTGTGGGGGGTATGCCCAGGCAAACCTGGCGGTACTGCCCGCGGAGTACGCCTACGATTTTCTGCTTTTTACCCAGCGGAACCCTAAATCCTGCCCGGTGCTGGAAGTGAGCGATAAGGGAAGCCGCCTGCTTAAATTTATCGCGCCGGAAGCGGATATTGCCCGGGATATTCCCCAATACCGCATATACCGGAAGGGCGTGCTTCAAGGGGAATACACTGATGTGGCGGAGTTTTGGCAAGATGATTTTGTGAGCTTTCTCATCGGGTGCAGTTTTTCCTTTGAATCCGAATTGCTCGCCTCTGATGTTCCGGTCCGCCACATTGAAGAAGACCGCAACGTGCCGATGTACATCACCTCAATTGACTGCGTGCCCGCGGGCATGTTTCACGGCAAAATGGTCGTGAGTATGCGCCCCTTGCCGCCGGATCAGGTGATACGGGCGGTAAACATTACAGCATCAATGCCCCGGGTTCACGGCGCGCCGGTGCATATTGGCGACCCGGGGGGTATCGGCATCAAAGACATCAATACGCCGGATTTCGGCGACCGCGTAACCATACATCCCGGTGAAGTACCGGTGTTTTGGGCCTGCGGGGTAACCCCCCAATCGGTGGTTATGAGCGCCAAGCCCTCCATTGCCATAACCCACGCCCCGGGGCACATGTTGATCACCGATGTTAAAAACACCGTGCTCAAATTTTAACCCAGGAGCTGGATAAGGAATACGGGGAAGCGCGATTACGGCAAAGACTCAGGACCACCTCCCTGGGCAAGGCAATTTATTTTCTGGATGCGGTTTCCTCCACGAATGATTATGCCAAATCCCTTGCCATAGCGGGGGCTGAGGAAGGAACCCTGGTCGTGGCGGACCATCAAACCGCCGGACGGGGCAGCGGAGACCGGCAGTGGTTGTCTCCACCGCGGACCGGTATCTGCCTCAGTTTTGTGTTGATCCCGTCGTTCAAGCCCTATCAAGCCCGGGAACTGACCATGCTGGTGGCCTACAGCATTGCCGTGGTGTTGCGGGAAACATACGGGATTCCGGCAATGCTCAAGTGGCCCAATGATATCATGGTGCAAGGGAAAAAAATTGCTGGTGTTTTGTCGGAACCGTGTGTGGCCCATGATACCATCCGGTATATGGTGATCGGTATGGGAATGAACGTGCATACAAGGCAATTCCCCCCGGAACTGAAGGATATCGCAACGTCACTGCACCGGGAAGGGGGTGGTCCCTTTGACCGCATTGACCTGATAGCGGATTGCCTTAAGCGCATTGAGCAGGACTATGCTGGCTATGGGGCAAAAGGTTCGCTGGAGCATATTATTCCAGCCTATGATGCCCTGCTGATCCATCGCAATCAGCAGATCCGTCTGGTAACACGAACCCACGACCAGGGTGTCCTTTCAAAAGGCATCAACCGCCATGGGGAATTACAGGTACAGGACCTTGACGGGAGCATCAGGAGTATAAGCCTTGGAGCCGTATCGGTTCGTGGAGCTTTCAAATACTGGCAATGGTAGCAACGTTACCGCCCCAGGGGTGTTTTCGCAAGGATGTTAGTTTCTTGCTCTTTGTGCCGATATAGAAAAGGGGATATTTTGTAAAAAACGTCATGGATAATTCAACACATAAATCGGATATTGATCAGGAACCAGCGGCCCAGGTACCCATAAACCCACAAAACCGGATCATGGCAGTTACGGGTAATCAGTATGATGGCAATATCATCATCAATCTTTCCAATGACGGCATGGAAGCGCGGGCTGACTTTTTGCCCCCTATCGGGACGGGGAAATCTCTCACCAAGGAATATGTTCTCGCTTTTCTTAAACGGCTCAATATCCACTATGGAATACAATGGGATATCATCCAGGAAGCGATGACCGGGTGTAATCTTGATAAACGCACGATCCGGGATGTTCTGGTTGCCAAGGGGAAGCCTCCGGTCGATGGAATTGCCGAACATTATGAGCTGAATCCCCGTTTGGTCCCGGTCTCACTGCCTCAAAACACCGATGCCCGGCTCGACTACCACGCCTATTCACCCTTCATTATCGTGAAGCAGGATCAGGCCCTGGCCTGGCTCAAACCACGGGAAATAGGCAAGGAAGGCAGCACCATTTACGGGACGGCCATTCCCTACAAAACCATACAGCCTCCCCTCATTACCGGGGGAGAACATACCAGGATCGATGGCACCTACATTATCGCTGAAATCAATGGACAATTTATTCAAAGGCAGGGGATCCTCAACGTTCAGGATGTGCTCGTGATAAAGGGCGGGGTTGGATATGCCACGGGGAACATCATTTTCCCCGGGGATGTGATCATCAACGGACCGGTATCCGGAGGATTTAAGATTTTTTCCGGTGGTTCGGTTACGATCAAAGAGACCTTTGATGTAACCGAGGTGATAACCAAGATGGACCTTACGGTTTCCGGCGGTATCATAGGCCGGAGCCAGGCAGTGATCAAGGTCGGGGGAGCCATCAGGACCAAATTTATAGAAAATTGCCGGGTGGCTTCGATGAAAACCATTGTAGCACAGAAGGAGATCATCAACTCCCGGGTATTTTCCATGGATACCATTGATATGGGGGATAAAGGCCGTATCATTGGGAGTGATATGTACGCAGTCCATGGGATCCGGGCGGGGGGAATCGGTAAAGGAATGGGGAAATCCACGAGGATTCACTGCGGCATTGATTTTATAGCCCAGCAGGAAAAGGAAAAATGCAACAACCGGCTGCGGGTAGTGGCGATCAAGCTCGAAAAACTCCGGAAATTCATAGCCGCACCGGAGACCGCGGAGGAAACCCGGGTCAAAATGATGGCGCTCTGCCGCCGCCTTGAGGAAGAACAACAGCAGACCGAGATCCGGGTATCGGATCTGCTGGGACGTATCATCGTTGATGAAAAGGCAACGGTGGAAGTAAGCGGTGAAATCGCCTCAGGCACCCTCATCGAAATTTGCCAGATCGCCCTCTTTGTGGCGGAACCTTTGCGGCGGGTCAGAATCAAACTGGATAAAGAAAACGAAAAACTGCGCTCCGAACCGCTGTAGCGTGTCTACGCAGGGATCCCAAAAAAACGGCAGGTATTGGTATAAGTCTCTTGTGCCAGTGTTGTGGGGTCCTTGTCCAGGTGATGGGCTATCACCTGGGCGATATGGGTCAGGTATTTTGGTTCATTCCGTCCATTTCGTGGTTTTCCGGCCATATTACGGGGCATGAGGAAGGGCGCATCCGTTTCTATGAGGAGCTTATCCGCCGGAATCTGCTTGAGTAAGTCCAGCAGATGGGCGCCCCGCCGTTCATCGCAGATCCAGCCGGTAATGCCGATATAACAGCCCAGGTCCAGGTACTGCTCCAGTTCTCGTTCTGTTCCGGTAAAACAGTGGACCACCATAGGGGTAATGCTTTTCCGGTTTCGCTTGAGGACCCCGGAAAAATCTGCAAAGGCATCCCGTTCATGCAGAAAGAGGGGCATCGTGAGTTCACCGGCCAGGTGTATCTGCTTTTCAAACCATTCCCGCTGCATATCCCGTGGAGAAAAATCCCGGTTATAATCCAGCCCGCATTCCCCGATGGCCAAGACCCCGGCATGGCCCGCGATGCGGCGGAGTTCATCCAGCGTTCGAGGGGTACCGTCTTTTACCGCATGGGGATGAACCCCAGCAGTGGAATAGAGCTTCCCCGGATATCTTGAGGCGTATTTCACAGCTTCAAAACTACTCCGCGCATCCGTTCCGGTAATGATCAGCGGCGATACTCCCGCTGCTTCAGCTGCCTGCACGACCTGTTCCCGGTCCATGTTAAAAGCAGGGTGCATCAAATTAAGCCCAATATCAAAAAGTTTCATTCTACTGTATAAAATACCGGTAATAGCAAAAAAGTAACAGCGCTACGAAAGCACACCAGAGGAGGCGAAAATCTCCAGGTCGTCCACTTGACCAAAGCCGCGCAGCGGCAAGCGTGGACGACCGGGGGATTTTCGCCTCCTCCGGCGTGAGTTTGTTGCGTAGGGTACTTTGCTGCTCTTGCCGAATTTTGAAAGCGGCTTACCCTTTTATTCCAGCCGCTCGAAGTCATCTGCACCGTGCTTGCAGAGCGGACACAGGAAGTCAGGCGGCAGTTCGTCCCCTTCGTAGATGTAGCCGCAGATCTTGCAAATCCAGCCCTTCTTCTTTTCCCGGGTAAAGGCTGGTTTCGGTTTGACGTTATCGAAGTAGTACTGGTAGGTGAGGGACGGCGTGTTGTCCAGAATCGCTGCTTCCGTAACATCAGCGGTAAAGAGGACATGGGTGCCATAGTCGGTGGAAGCTATCACCTTGGCCGAGAAGAAGGCGTTCGTTGCCTCTGCGGTGTAGACCAACCCGTTCACACTCCGCTTTATCACAAGGGGGCTTCCCGCCATCTTGTCCGTATCCCGTCCGCTCTGGAAGCCGAAATGCTGAAACACCTTAAACACCGTGTCGGTAGTCAACACCGACACATTGAAGACGCCGGTTTTGAGGATCATGTCGCAGGTATAGTTCTTTTTGATCACCGCGATGTTGATACGCTTGGGGGTGTCGGTGAGCTGAACCGCCGAATTGATGATACAGGCGTTGTCCTTTGCGCCGTCCTTGGCCGAAAGGAGGAAGAGGCCGTAACTCAATTTGAAGAAGGCTGCGGGTTCTACCGTTGCGGACTTAACATCGTGCGAGGTAATCGCCGACTTCGGCATGGAGGCGACAATGCTGTCGGCAAGGGCGTTGATCCCCGCGAGGTTGCTGTCCTTTACCGATGAGTTGAGCGTTAAGGTATCCCCTAAGATGGTGATGTTTTCCATCGACGAAAAGAGTTCCCGCATCAGGCTGCCGGAAGCAGGCGCCCATGAACCGTTTTCGATCAGCGCGACCGTCCGGTTCTTGAGCTGATGTTCCTTGATGTCGAACAAGGCTTCTTCCATCTTGACGAAGATGTTGGCATTATAGGTTGTCGCGGCAAACACGAGGTGGCTGCAGCGGAAGGCTTCACTGACGATCACCGAGGAGTCGGTTATGGAGACATCGTAGACAGCCATACGGCGAACGCCCCGATCGGCGAGGGCCCCCGCGAGGATATTCGCGGCGTTTTCTGTGTTCCCGTATACCGTATTGTAGACGATCAACACGGTATTGTCCTCCGGCGTATAGGTCGCCCAACGCTGGTACTTTTCGAGGAAAAAACCGAAGTCTCTGCGCCAAATGGGGCCGTGGAGGGGGCAGACCATCGCGATGTCAAGCTTCGCCGCCTTTTCGAGCAGCATCTGTACCTGATCTCCGTACTTACCCACGATATTGGTATAGTAACGGCGTGCGTCGTCGAGCCATTCGTGCTCAAAGTCCAGTTCATCCGCAAAGAGGTTGCCGGGCAGCGCACCGAAGGTGCCGAAGGCATCCGCGGAGTAGAGGATCTTGTCGGTGGTGTCGTAGGTGACCATCACCTCAGGCCAATGCACCATGGGAGCCATCACAAAGGCAAAAGTGTGCGCGCCGGTTGAGAGGGTCCCCCCCTCCTCCACCATGACGATGCGGCTGTCAATGTCAATGGTAAAGAAGTTTTTGATCATTACCCGGGTTTTTTCGTTACATACAATCTTAAGCTTGGGATAACGAAGCACCAGTTCCGGCAGTTGGAAACAGTGATCCGGTTCCATGTGATTGATGATCACATAATCCAGGGGCCGGTCCTGCAGTACGTGCGTGATGTTTTCAAAGAAAAGGCCGCTGATTGCCTTGTCAACCGTGTCGACGAGGACCGTCTTCTCGTCCAGTATGAGATATGCGTTGTAGGATACACCCCGGGGGATATGATACACCCCTTCAAACAGCGCAAGCCGCCGGTCGTTTCCTCCGACCCAGAACACATTTTGCTTTATTTCTTTTACCTGATACATGATTACTCCTTAATAATTACGCGGCTGAACGCCGCTGGTAAGGCTAACAGACTAAAATATAATACAAATTCATGCGGTTGGTAAGCCCCAAAGACGGCGGAAGGCAAGCCCTCCGCCATCCGTCCCACAGGGGTGTCAGTCCATGATCTCCATCACTTGACCGCAACAGAGGGGGATCGCATCGCCTTTTTTAAGCTGAACTGTCTTGTTGCACGTACGGCAATAGACTTCGCAATCCTCTTCCACTATCACCGGATTGTACGAGACGCCATTCTTGTCACTCATCGTTACCTCCAAAAATATATTAATAATAATAACTATTATTATTAATAATATATTTTTATCACCCAGCACTGTCAAGGGCAAAAGTCAATTTTTTTTACCCGGTGAATTTATTTGGCGAAGCCCATACGGTTTAATACCCCGGAGCAAGCTCCGAGGTTGTTCATTTATGAATATTTATACAAAATACCCTTGAGGAAATAACAAATATGCGGAATGATCTTGCATAAAGAACCGTTTTCATGGCATAATAGTAGGAAACGTTTAATCATACTGATAAGGATGCTGAAAAATCCCGCTGCCCCCCCTAGGGGTGAGCCGTTTCAGCATCGCTTTGAAGGAGTCGTCATGGGTGAATACGAGGAGGGGGTAGACCAATGTACCCCACAACGAGTGAATCAGGGTTTGTACCGGCAGGAAGATGAGCATGATTCCTGCGGCATCGGTTTTGTCGCGGATATTAAGGGCCGTAGGTCCCATACCATTCTGAAACGGGGACTGGAAGTTTTAGAGCGGATGGAACACCGAGGCGCGGAGAGCGCCGACAACAAAACCGGCGATGGTTCCGGGGTCCTCCTTCAGATACCCCGTGATTATTATAAAAAAATCATTCCCGGTCTTCCCGCAGCAGGAACCTATGGTACCGGTCTGGTGTTTCTTCCCGGTCCCGGTCAGGATACCAAGGCAGGAGAAGGCCCTTCGGTCATCATCAGCATACTAGAGAAACTGGCTGAAACCAGCGGGTTTTTGCCTCCCATATGGCGGAAGGTACCGGTCAACAGTGACATCATTGGTTCTATCGCCAAAGGCACGGAGCCGCTGATACAGCAGCTCGTTTTGATCCCTAAGGATGGAGCGGCGCCGGGTAGGGTCGGGGAGACCGGTGTCTCTGATTTGGAATTGCAGCTTTATATCTTCAGGAAACGATTTGAAAAAGCCATTGCCGGGAATGAGGGGTTGAAAAAGGCGCACGTGTATGTTCCCTCCCTGTCGTCCCGGATCATCGTATATAAGGGCATGCTCATGCCCACCCACCTGAAAGATTATTACCCGGAACTCCAGGATGCGGAGGTTACCACGGCGGTGGCTCTGGTCCATTCCCGGTTTTCCACCAATACCTTCCCCAATTGGCCCCTGGCCCAGCCGTTCCGCCTGGTAGCCCATAACGGTGAAATCAATACGGTGCGAGGCAACCGCTTCTGGATGGCTGCCCGGGAGGCCCTCTTCTCCCATCCCCGCTTTGGGGAGGCCCTCAAGGACCTGCTCCCCGTAATAGAACCGGATAAGAGCGATTCCGCCAGTTTTGACAATGTGCTGGAACTCCTCGTGATGGCGGGCCGGAGTCTGCCCCACGCCCTCATGATGATGATCCCCGAATCCTGGAACAACAAGAATCCTATCCCCCAGGAACTCAAGGACTTTTACGAATACCACGCCGGTATCATGGAGCCTTGGGACGGACCAGCCTCCATGGTGTTTTGTGATGGCCGTTATGTGGGGGGTACCCTGGACCGTAACGGGCTGCGGCCTTCCCGGTATACCATCACCAAGGACGACCTTATCGTGATGGCCTCCGAGACGGGGGTACAGGACTTTACCCCTGATGAGGTGGTGTACAAGGGAAGGCTGCTGCCGGGGAAATTGCTCCTGGTGGATATGGTCAAGGGCCGTATCATCCCCGATGCTGAGGCCAAGCGGGATGTCTATCAGAGCAAGCCCTATTCCACATGGGTACAACAGGTCCTCACCCTGGAACAGGAATTTGACGCCCATGCCCCGGAACAGGGCAAAACCGAGAAGCAGGGCAGCCCTGAGCACCACGGCGAGGCCCTTTTCAGAGACCCCCAGCTCAAGACCGATGGGGCAGTGCTGTTCATGGAACGGGCCTTTGGGTACACCCGGGAAGACCGGGATCGGCTCCTCATTCCCATGGTCGAGGCCGGCCAGGAACCCACCAGTTCCATGGGTACCGATACCCCCCTGGCGGTTTTTTCCGACAAGAGCCAGCGGGTGTACGCTTATTTCAAGCAGGTCTTCGCCCAGGTAACGAATCCGGCCATCGACTCCATCCGGGAGGACCTGGTCATGACCCTGACCAGCTTCATCGGCCCCCAGGAAAACCTGTTAGACGAAACCGAAGCCCACTGCCGCCGTATCAAGGTCCACAATCCCATCTTGACCCCCGGGGACCTGGAAAAACTCAAGGGCCTCAAGCCTGAAGCCTTTAAAGCTAAGACCCTGGACGCTACCTTCTATGTTTCTCTTTTAAATGAGCGTAACAAAGGCCCCAATTCCTTACTCGAACAAACATTGGATCGCTTGGTCGTCGAAGCTATCAAAGCAGTCGAATCCGGCGCCTCCCTCCTGATTTTGTCCGATAAGGCAAGCTTGATTCCCGAGGCGGGACGCTGTGCGGTGCCCGCCCTTTTGGCCGTGGGGGCGGTCCATCACGGGCTCATTAAAGCGGGGCTGCGGATGAAGGCGTCGATCATCAGTGAGTCGGCGGAACCACGGGAAATCATGCACTTCGCCCTGCTCTTTGGTTATGGCGCGGATCTGGTGGTGCCCTACGGCGTGTTGGCGTCCCTCGCGGCCATTTGTCGGGGCTTTGACAACAAGCGGGTAGGGGATTTTGCCCACGCGAAGAAGCAGTACCTCAAGGGACTGCAAAAGGCAATGCTGAAGGTGATGTCCAAGATGGGTACCAGTACCCTTCGTTCCTACCGGGGCGCCGAGATTTTTGAGGCCCTGGGGCTGCATGCCGCGGTGATAGACAAATGTTTCCGGGGTACCTTGAGCCGTATCAGTGGCGCGGGATTCCCGGAACTGGAAGCCGAGGCCGTGGCCCCTTACCGGGCTGCCCGGGAAGCCTATGCCAAGATGGGCGATACACCGGCAATAGCAGACTATCTCCTGGAGGGAATCGGTCAGTACCGGTGGCGCAAGAACGGGGAGCAGCACGCCTGGAACCCTGAGACTATCCATCTGTTGCAGTGGGCCACCAGGACCGGGAACTTCGGTATGTTCAAGCAATTCTCCGCTGCCGCGAATATCCAGAATCAACGTCCCCATGTGATACGGGGGCTTTTAGACTTTGTTTCCCCGGGAACGGTACCAGGTGGACCCCCGCAGCCAATTCCCCTTGCGGAAGTGGAAGGAGTGGAGGCCGTCATGAAGCGGTTCACCACCGGGGCCATGTCCTTTGGCTCCATTTCCCGGGAGGCTCACGAGACCATTGCCGCGGCGCTGAACTCCATCAAGGGGAGGTCCAACTCCGGGGAAGGGGGTGAGAACCCCGAACGCTTCGCGGTCCGTCCTGATGGGACCTGGACCAGGAGCGCCATCAAGCAGGTTGCTTCAGGCCGTTTCGGGGTTACCAGTGAATACCTGGCCAATGCGGTGGAACTCCAGATCAAGATCGCCCAGGGGGCCAAGCCCGGAGAAGGAGGCCAGCTTCCAGGGCATAAGGTGGATGTCAACATCGCCCGAACCCGGTATTCAACCCCCGGGGTTACCCTCATCAGTCCGCCCCCTCATCATGACATCTATTCTATAGAAGATTTAGCGGAACTCATCTTTGATCTTAAAAACGCCAACCCCCAGGCGCGGATCAGCGTCAAGCTCGTCTCCGAGAGCGGGGTGGGCACCATTGCCGCCGGAGTTGCCAAGGCCCACGCGGACAACATCCTCATTTCGGGGTATGACGGCGGAACCGGGGCCAGCCCCCAGAGCAGCATACGCCATGCGGGGATCCCCTGGGAATTAGGGCTTGCCGAAACTCACCAGGTCCTGGTGCGGAACGGCCTGCGGGGCCGGGTGCGACTCCAGACCGACGGCCAGATCAAGACCGGCAGGGACATCGTGATTGCCGGGATGCTCGGGGCCGAGGAATTCGGCTTTGGCACCGCAACCCTCATCGTTTTGGGCTGCGTGATGATGCGCAAGTGCCACGAAAACACCTGTCCCATGGGGGTTGCCACCCAGGACCCGGAACTGCGGCGGCGCTTCAGTGGAAAGACCGAATACCTCATCAACTTCTTCCGGTTCCTTGCGGAGGAGGTACGGGAAATCATGGCCTCCCTGGGGTTCAGGCACTTTGACGACCTCATCGGCAGGGCGGACCTGTTAGTCCAGCGGAAAAGCGAAAAGCCCAAATCCGCCGGGGTGGACCTTTCCGCGCTCTTGTACAAGGCCGAAGGACCGCAAGACATACCCGGCGGTACGGAAACCCACTGCGTCCATGATCAGCTTCACCAGATCCACCAGGTTCTTGACCGAAGGCTCATCAAGCAATGCCTTGCGGCCCTGGATAAAAAGATACCGACGGTCTTGCAGCTCCCCATCAAGAATACCGATAGGGCAGTAGGGGCCATGCTGTCTTACGAGGTGTCCAAACGTTTTGGCGGTCAGGGGCTTCCGGAAAACTTCGTTACCGTGGACTTTCAAGGTTCCGCCGGACAGAGCTTCGGCGCCTTTCTTGCCAAGGGCATTACCTTGCGGCTTGCAGGGGATACCAACGACTACCTTGGCAAGGGCCTTTCCGGAGGCCGGATCGTGGTGGCACCGCCTGAAGGCTCCACGTTCAAGACCAATGAAAACATTATCGTTGGGAATACGGTGCTCTACGGCGCCACTTCCGGGGAATTGTACGTTGCCGGAGTCGCCGGGGAACGGTTCGGGGTGCGTAACTCCGGGGCTATTGCAGTGGTGGAAGGCACCGGAGATCACTGCGCCGAATACATGACCGGTGGCCGGATCATTGTCCTGGGAACCGTGGGCAGGAATTTCGCCGCCGGCATGTCCGGAGGCATCGCCTATGTATTGGATAAAACCGGCAATTTCGAGTTCTTCCTCAACAAGGGCATGGTGGAACTTTCGGGCCTTGATACCGAAGAAGATGAACGCTTTGTCAAAGAACAGATCGGGAAACACCGCTACTGGACCGGTTCCGTCTATACCAGGACCATACTGGATACCTGGGGGGAATACCGGTCCCGGTTTATCAAGGTACTTCCCGTGGAATACAAACGGGCGCTTCAACAGATGAAGTTGGCGGAACTGGACCGGAAGCTCTTTGAGATCCGGGAAAAAGAAGAGATTGCGGAGCGAGCATAATGGGTGATCCAAAGGGATTTTTAAAGATACGGCGTGAACAATCCGGCTACCGGCCTGTTGAAGAACGGATCAACGATTACAGTGAGGTGGAGATCCGCCTTCCCGACGAGGAACGGCGCTTACAAGCGGCCCGCTGCATGGAGTGCGCGGTGCCCTTCTGCCATTGGGCCTGTCCGCTCTCAAACGTGATGCCCGAGTGGCAAGACCGGCTGTACCGGAACGATTTAAACGGCGCCTGGGCGCTGCTTCAAAACACCAACCCTTTCCCGGAATTGACCGGCAGGGTATGTCCTGCTCTTTGCGAGGCGTCCTGTGTGCTTGGGGTCAACGACGAGCCGGTAACCATCAGGCAGAATGAACTGGCGATCATAGAAAAGGCCTTTGAGTCGGGGCTGGTTGTTCCCCGGCCTCCCCGGTTCCGGAATGGGAAGAAGGTTGCCATCGTGGGGGCAGGCCCCGCGGGGCTTTCCGCCGCCTATTATCTTAACCAGGCGGGCTTTTCAGTTACTGTTTATGAGGGCGCCCAGAAGGTGGGGGGCTATCTCCGCTACGGCATCCCGGATTTTAAACTGGATAAGAGTTTTATCAATAGGCGTATTACCGTTATGGAAGCCGAAGGAATTGAATTCAAGACCAATGTCCGGGTCGGTTCCGCCCGTTACGGGTTTGGCGCCGCAGGGTCGGACGGTTCCCTTGGCGCGGATGGGGAGATCATTGAGGCCAAGACCCTGGAATCATCCTTCGACCTGGTACTCCTTACCATCGGCGCCCGGGAACCCCGGGACATCCAGGTGCCCGGCAGGGAAAATGCCGGCATCGTGCAGGCCCTGGACTACCTTTCCCTCCAGAACCGTATCCTTGCGGGGGAATCCAGCGGCGGCATGGAGCCTATCACCGCCTTTGGCAAACGGGTAGTGGTCATTGGCGGCGGCGATACCGGTTCCGACTGTGTGGGTACTGCCAACCGTCAGGGCGCGCTCCGGGTAACCCAGATCGAGGTACTACCCAAGCCTCCGGAACACCGGCCTCCGGAAGAACCCTGGCCCCTCTGGCCCAAGGTGCTCAAGACTTCCAGTTCTCACCTTGAAGGGGGAGAGCGGCTCTGGTCGGTGACCACCAAGGCCTTTATTGGCCGTGGTGGTACTGTTGAGGCGATTCATGCCGGCCGGGTGGAATGGAACGGACGGAACATGACCGAGGTTGCTGGGTCAGATTTTGAAATCGGCGCGGACCTGGTGCTCCTGGCCATGGGCTTTACCCATGTGGTGCAGGAGGGAGTTGTCGCCGACTTTGGCTTAGAGACCGATGAGCGGGGCAATATCCGTACTCGGGGCAGTTTTCATACCTCCAATCCCAAGGTCTGGGCTGCCGGAGATTCCCGCCGGGGCGCAAGCCTCGTGGTTCACGCCATTGCCGATGGACGAACCGCCGCAGAAGCGATCCTGAAAGAAAGCGGGCAGTGGACAGCGGACCGTGGACAGTGAAGCGGGAAGCGTGGACTGTTGTGGTACCGTACACGCTTTTTAACCATGCAGCTTGAACTCTCGACCTTTCTGCTGGTGTGTCCCCTGGTTTTCCTGGCAGGGCTGGTAGATGCCGTAGCCGGAGGAGGAGGGCTTATCGCGCTTCCAGCCTACTTGGTAGCCGGGGTGCCGATGCATTTTGCCTTGGGAACCAACAAACTCTCCTCCCTTGCGGGAACGCTGGTTGCGTCTTATCGGTATTATAAAAACAACTATGTGGATCTGTTTCTGTGCATCCCTTCAATAGGCGCGGCCCTTGCAGGTTCCGCGCTGGGTACCTCCCTTATCCTGGTCATGGATGAAGGGAATTTACAACGGCTCTTGTTGCTAGTCCTGCCAGTAACGGCGTTCTATGTGTTTAAAAAGAAAAATAGTGAGGGTATTGCCCCGCCCATTTCCCGGCGCAGGGCACTGGTCTATGCAATACTTATCTCCTTTTGTATCGGCGGGTATGACGGGTTTTTCGGTCCTGGGGCCGGTACCTTCTATATCTTGCTTTACGCCGGGCTTGCAAAGCTTGAGCTGCGTACCGCTTCCGGCAACGCGAAACTGGTAAACCTGGCATCCAATTTAGCCGCCTTGGTCGTATTCCTCGCGCATGGGAGAGTCATCTTCCCCTTAGGGATATGCGCCGGTGTTTTCAGCATCGCAGGCAGCTACATCGGTTCCGGCCTTGCGATACACCGGGGCGCACAGATGATGCGTTATTTTATTTTGGTGGTGTTGACGCTGCTCTTTATCAGAATAGCCTATGACACGGTCCGGCATTGGGGATGATTGTGCTGGTAAAATTATTGAAAAATACGCTATTATGAAGAAAATGCTCTTGAAAAAAAAATACGGACAGAGTATCTTTATAATGAAATTCTTTCAAGGTTGTCTGCTAAGAAAATCTTGGAAGGAGTTCGCCTAACATAAATGAACAGGAGTTCTATTCATGAAGAAACAGAAAACACCTTTACCGGGAACCGTCTTAAAAGAGACCTATCTTGATGCGTACCAGCTCACCATAGCTCAATTCTCGGAAGATGTTGGGTTGAGTGCATCTGCAATCCGGCAGATCATCAACAATAAGACCAAGATAACCCTTAATGTCGCGGCACGGTTAGCAAAATATTTCAATACCACCATACAGTATTGGGTTGATCTGCAGAATGCTTATGATTTGGTTGAAATACAAAGGGATGAGGAATTAATGGCTGCCATCAAGGAGATTTCTAAAGCCAAAAAACCCTCTCCTGCAAAAAAAGCCGCTGCTGCTGCCGCCGCAATAGGGACCGCCAAAAGAGGCGCTAAAAAAGCGAGTGTCTCGGAAGCTCCTACCCGTGGGAGAAGGACAAAAAAAGAAGCTGACGACGGGGCTCCTGCGGTTACCAGGAAACCCAGGGCAAAAAGAGTCCCAAAACCAGCCGTTGAGGAAACAACCCGCGTTATTGAATCAATAACGCTGGAATCACCAGCAGATGTGCAGGATTTTGAGGGCGCGGGTTCTCCCGGCGAAGGATACCCAGAATCTGGTAATTAGTGAGGCATAAGTGGCATTGCCGCTTGCCGATAAAGTACGGCCATGTATCCTGAGATATATGGCCGTGTTCGTTTACTAGAGGGCTATTGAGCGAGTAACCTCCACAGGAAAGACACCGAAGAGTCTATCCAGTGGTGAGTCCAGGGTATAGGAAGTTCCCGCAACCTGATTGTAGCTATCCACTACCATGTTCAGTTCCTCAGGATCCTTGGTGTATACCGCCGATGAATAGGCCGCCCGAAACAGTCCCCGCTCGGCCAGCTCCTTGGTCGAAAGGGTTCCATATTTCCGTTTAGCCTGACTATCCACGACCGCCCGAGGGCCATCGTATCCAATCGTAAAAATAAAATCTTCCCGGGATAACATGTTTATCAATGACTCCGTATCCCTGCCTACTCAGCAGGGGAAAAAGAGTTCTTTTCGATACCACAGGTAGGACATACCCAATCTGCCGGCACGTCCGCAAAGGATGTTCCCGCCTTGATTCCCGCCGCATCATCTCCTATGGCCGGGTCATAGATGTAACCACATACATCACATACATATTTCTGCATACATACCTCCACTGATTTAAATCAAACCCTTAGGTTACCAATTCTTTCCCAGGACCTCAAAGTAGGCCTGAGGATGGGCGCAGGCCGGACAAGCCTTGGGCGCTTCGGTCCCTTCATGAATATACCCACAGTTAAGACAGCGCCAGAAGGTAGGCGTATCCTTCTTGAACACCGTACCGGCATCAAGATTGTCCTTGAGCTGCTGGTACCGTTTGGCATGCTGCTTTTCCGCTACCGAGATGGCTTCAAACATTGCGGCAATGGCGGTGAATCCCTCTTCAGAGGCGGTCTTTGCGAAGGCGGGATACAGTTCCTGCCATTCGTGATTTTCACCGGCCGTAGCGGCCTTGAGGTTCTCAGCGGTAGTGCTGACAACCCCCGCAGGAAAAGCGGTTTCGACGATTACATCCCCGCCCTCAAGCAATTTAAAAAACCGTTTGGCATGTTCCTTTTCCTGGTCTGCAGTTTCGGTAAAGATCTGGGCGATTTGAACATACCCCTCTTTATTGGCCGCGCTGGCAAAATAAGTATACCGATTCCTCGCTTGGGACTCACCCGCAAAGGCGAGCAGCAGATTTTTTTCGGTTTTAGTTCCCTTGATACTTGCCACATTATGCTCCTTACAAATAAATGATGGTTGGTTTCTTTCAAAAGTCAATTTGTTCCGAAAGACCCCCTATACATAATGTATGTCCTTTCCGCATGGTTTATCAAGTGCCGAAAATGGCAGAAAAACCCGATGGGAGAGGGGACGCGAAAAATCCTAGGGTGTCCACGCTTGCCGCTGCGCGGCTTCGGTCAAG
>JAITNP010000055.1 GCA_031290455.1 Treponema sp.
CAAGGGTTATGCGGACAAATACGCTGCCGCGCCGTATCTCGCGCTGGTAGGCATTGAGATCGACATTGAGCAGCGGAACCTGAAAGCCTGGAAGGTGGAAAAAGTGAAGTGAGGGCCCATAGTCTGCGAGAGCAAGGAGCGGGCCGGCAGTTGTCAAGGAATGCAATCACCGGCGAAACTATGCGGAATTCTTTCAAGAAAAGTGTTTATGTTTTTATTGTCCGCCTAGTTTTCGCTGGTGGGTGCGTAAGTAGAAATAATTGCAGAAAGACTGATACCGTCTAAAAAACCTCGTCACCAAATCGATTGCTTATGGCAGTACGGGTGGCGGGGGGGAGTCCCTCACAGTTTCGAAACGCACGATCCCCGATGAAGGTAACGCTCTCGGGAATCATAATGGCGGTCAGGCTGGTACAGTGGGCAAATGCGCCCGTTCCGATGTTGGTAACACTGTCGGGGATCGTGATTTTGGTGAGCCCGGTACAGTAGGAAAAGACGGAATCCCCGATGCTGGTAACCTTGTCCGGGATGGTGATTTTGGTCAAGCGGGTACAGTGGGAAAACGCCGACTGCCTGATGCGGGTAAGGTTCCGGGGAAGGGTAATGGAGGCAAGGCTGGTACAGCGGGCACAGATGCCTATCTCCAGGAGGGTAATCCGATCAGGGAGGGTGAGGGCGGTTAGACTGGTACAGCCGTACAATGCCCCCTCCCCGATATCAGTAATCCGGTCGGGGAAGGTGAGGGCGGTTAGACTGGTACAGTTGTTAAATACCCTATTCCCGATGCTGGTAAGCCCACGGGGGAGGGAAATTGTGGTTAGGCTTGTACATCCGGCAAATGCCCAATCAGCAATATGGGTAAGACTTCCGGGCATAGCAATGGTGGTCAGGTGGGTACAGTTGTTAAAAGCCCGCGCCTCAATGTGGGTAAGGTCCGCAGGAATGGTAACTGCAGTCAAGCGGGTATAGCTGTCAAATGCCTTCTGTCCGATGTTGGTTACCGGAATACCATCTATGGTTTCAGGGATGGTAATCTTGGCCTCATTTCCTGAGTACTTGATAATTGTTATGGTACAGGAAGTTCTGGTCCGATTCACCTCAATGGAAAAATCATTTCCATCTAAGATAGCTGGATTGTTTATCATCAATACTGCCTTTTCTTATAATAAGGCGACGTTGAGAGGGGTGTCAATGGGTGTACTGGTACTTCCCCGGTTTGACAAATCCATAAATATATACTACATATAAAATGATGATACGAGCGGTGGACATACATGATGCTTCGGCAATTTGTGATATTTATAATTATTACATTGGCAATACGATCATAAGCTTTGAGGAGGTACCGGTTTCGATCAATGAAATGGAAGAACGGATCCGAAAAATTACTTCCCGGTTTCCCTGGCTGGTATGGGAAGCGGAAGACGAGCTTATCGGATACGCCTATGTGAATACCTGGAAAGAACGGAGCGCTTATCGTTTCTCGGTGGAAGATTCCATCTATCTTAAACAAGGATACACAGGACAGGGCAGGGGCCGGGAATTGCTTAAGATGCTTCTTGAGCAGGTTAAGAAACTCAATATCCATGCGGTGGTAGCGGGGATCGCCCTGCCCAATGAACGGAGCGTCAGGCTTCATGAACGTTTCGGGTTTACAAAAATTGCCCACTTCAACGAAATCGGCTTTAAGTTTAACCAATGGCTTAATGTGGGGTACTACGAATTGCTGCTGTAGCCTGCTATAGAAGCGCCTCCAGGTCTATCTCTCCGGCAATGCAGGGCATGGTTACCCCCCAATTTTCCAGCACCTCCGGGTGAACTTCCCCAAATACACCGATGGCCTCGCCCTTATATCGGATCGCGGCGGCCCTTCCGGGAATGAACCGGGAATCGGTCGATGCTTCCACCGTGTATTCACGGGAAAGATAGTAAAAGAGGGTTTGTAGCTGCCCTGCCACGGTGTTGAAGTTGGCGTCCTTATCCGCATGGAGGAACCCCGCGTATTGCCGGGTCCGGGTGCCGTAGTTTTCCGACGCCTCCCGAAAGGCCACCTTGCCGATCTCGAAGATCCGATGGGGATATACCGAGTGGCCCGATACAGACTCGCTCATCATGAGGGATGCCAGCACGGAATCCCGGACGTACTCATAGTTCTCGGTCATGGGGTTGGAAATCCCGATGATCCGGCTGCCGTCTCCCCGCATGTTTTCCACCAGGTCCTTCCGGGAACCCAGGTAATTGTAGATCATCTCCTGATAGCCCATGCCCACGAGAATCTCCTTAACCCGGCGGCTAAAGGCGGTAATCGGCGTGAGCCGTCCCACGGTAAAGTCCCGGGGCCGTGAAGGAGCAAAGGAAGTAAGCCCCCGGCCTATCATCACATCCTCAGCCACATCTGCGGCGTGGAGGAAATCGTTCCGGTATTCCGGGGGATAGACCCAAATCCCCTCGGCCTCAATGGTTTCACCCCGCTCAACCGCTTTGGCAGGCGCTGCCCTACAGCCCATCTTATCCAGGGCAGCGATACACGCATCAGCGTCGAGTTGCTCTCCCAAAAACTTCTCCACCCGTGCAAGGGAACAAAATACCGGCTCCTGAAAATAATAAGGGGTGGTGATTTTTTTACCAAAAGGAGTGTCGTAGGCATATTCCACTGCCACCGGCTCAATGGTGTAGCCCTGATCCGCGAGGTCGCAGGCCATGATGGACGCCGCCAGTGTTATCGAGAGCATATCGGTGCCGGTGAGTTCCACAAAGAGATCCGTGTCCCCCACCTGGACCGCCCCCAGGTCCGCGGAGTTGATGATCGGCGGATAGGAGAGGATGGCCCCGTTAGCATCCACCAGCAGGGGGTGCAGGGGTTCCTGTTCCTGGATAAAGGCGTACTCCTTGCCCTTGGGATGCTGCTTAAGGATTTCCCGGAGGGTGAGGGGCACATCCCACTGGAGGGGCACAAAGGAAACCGAATCAGGGTCCACTCCCTTGTACACGATAGGCCATTGGATGACGGCAATACGATAGAGCCCCATGGAAATGGTCCGCCGCTTCCGGCCAAAATTCCAGGCCAGCTTCTCCTGGGTCTGGATCATATCCCGCAAGGACGCATCGGTAACTGCCTTCCCCGAGGCAGTGAACCCCGCGAGATAGGGTCGTATCCCCTTGACCGTAGCCTCCACCAGAACCTTTCGGCTCGCCTTTTTAACCTTACCAGGATACGAAAAGAAGGGATACTCCGGCCGTTTCCCACCGTTATGCATACGAAGCTGCCGGGCGCACCCCGCAGTGGCCCAGAGGTCGGGCCGGTTGGTATCGTTCAACTCGATCTTGAGGGTCCGTTCCGCCGGAGGAAGCCGCTTATCTGCATCCTCATCCAACTCTGCCTTGGCGCAGGTGAGGGCCTCCTCAAAGGCATCCCGGCTATCCCAGCGGCGACCCGCCAAGGTATAGAAAACTTCCTCGTTTACTTCGATTTTAGGCATGATTTATTGATACTACGGCATGGGGCATTGTTTTTCAAGAGCCACTTTCAAAATGCCGGCTCTTGTACCCGCCGCAGCCGGACATTCTCGATGTCATAGCTGAACAATTCCCGTAAATCGTTAAGCCCCAGGGCCATGAGGGCCATGCGGTCGATACCGATGCCCCAGGCGGCCACCGGGACCTTCACCCCCAAGGACGCCGTTACCTCGGGCCGGAAGATCCCGGAGCCTCCCAGCTCGAACCAGCCGAGGACCGGGTGTTTGATGTGGACCTCCACCGAAGGTTCGGTAAAGGGAAAATAACCGGGAACGTACTTCACTTCCTTGGCCCCCGCTACTTCCAGAGCGAACATTTCCAGAAAGCCCAGAAGGGTTCGGAGGTTCACTTCTTCACCCAGGACAATACCTTCGGTCTGGTAGAAGTCCGAAAGATGCGTGGCGTCCACCCGGTCATAGCGGAAACAGCGGACAATGCCAAAATATTTGCCGGGAATTTTCGCCCTCGGGAGCTGTTTGGCGGAGAGTACCGTCCCCTGGCTCCGCAAAATGAGCCGCCGGGTAAACTCCCGGTCAAAGGTGTAGTTCCATCCCCGGCTCCCGGTTTTTCCGCCGTTTTCGTGGGCAGCGGCCACCTGACTGAGCCAAGGCTCCGCAATGGTCTGGGCCTTTTCCGGCTCCGCAATATGGTACACATCATGGATATCCCGGGCAGCGTGGAACTGGGGCATGAAGAGGGCGTCGGAATTCCAGAATTCGGTCTCCACCAGGGGACCGTCGAATTCCTCAAATCCCAGGGACGCGAGTTTATCCTTCACATCTTCCAAAAATTTCGCGTAGGGGTTGGTCCGACCTACAATGAGCCGGGTGGGAGGGACCTGCACATGATAGGAACGGAAATTTTTCCCCTTCCAGGTTTCGGTGGCCAGCAGTTCCGGGGTGAGACTGCCAATTTCATCCCCGGTGATCCCCGCCACTTTCAGGGCCTGGGCCACCGCATCCCCTTCAGGGGTAAAGCCGAAGACCACGGTCTCCCGGTCAACCTCCCGAAAGGCGGAACCCGCAGCCACCCGCTTCTTGGCGATTCCCCCCATGATGGCCCGTTCCGCTTGGGATAACCCATCTCGGGCCAAAAGCCCCTCCTCTGTCGCAGCGGCCTTGTCCAAAAGCCCCCGAACCAGGGCAAGATGTTCCGCAGCCGCCCCCTTCACGGGCCGGCCGTTCTGTAACTGCTCCGAGGGCAGGGTAATGGTCACCCGCTTATCCCCATCCATGGTGAAAAGCCCCAACTTGGAGAGGGCACCGAAGGCACTCCCCACATCCTTATTATCAAGCCCCAGGGTTTGGGCAATATCCGGGAGCAGAAGCCCCTGCTTAATCCGGACCAGCTCAATAATTCGTTCTTCAGGGGAGCCTTTTTCCTTCCATTCCCGGCCTAAATTGGTCAATTCAAAAAAAACCTTGGTCTCTCGGCGAACCTCCCTGAGAATGCCCTTACCGGCCAGCCAAGACAGGGCCTGATTGCCGTTTCCCGGCTTAAACGCCAGGTCCGATTCAACTTTTTCGATGGAGATTTCATCCCCCCGCTGATACGATAGGATAACCTGTACCTCCAGGGGATGCAGATTTTTCACTACGCTTTGAATATCCATGCTCACTCCAATTACAGGAAATATAACTTTCCTCCATTGCCGAGCATATCATACTTTCAAAACCCCGGAAATAGCAACACAGCACAGGATCGCCCCCACCCCCCGCGGGGGTATGGAAAAATAAACGGGAGGGCACGCGCGGCGCGGGGGCGGGTGGGGGCCCGGGGCGGGGGGGGGGTTTTTGGG
>JAITNP010000133.1 GCA_031290455.1 Treponema sp.
CAGGGATTCCAATCAAATAACCGGAATGTTATAATAGGACCAGATGATACGAGCGAAACAGCGTGTTCCAGCTATGGAAACAAAAGCCCTGGATGTATCTTCCTGCCTGGCTAAAAGCCTTACCCTTCAGGACGGTAAAAAGGTCCCTGGCATTGATGTTCTGGGGCACTGTGTTATTGTGGGGGAAGTGGCCAGGGAAATAGTCCGCCGTTCCCTGCCAGCCATTCAATTGTTCCCACCTGGAAGCGAGCTGGTCGCGGCGGCCCATGATGTGGGGAAAGTATCCCCTGCCTTTCAGGAGAAGATCTACCGGGCCATTGATGGGTACCGGCATAACTCCCTGCCGGGGCTTGAGACCGCCAATCCGGATCAGGAAAAAAACTGGGGAGGGCATCCGGGGGTGAGTCAGGCAGCCCTTGAGGGATGCCCCAGGTATATCAGGGAAATCGCAGGCCGGCATCACGGCTATTCTCCAGGGGAGAGCGGTCCTGGGGAGAGTGTCTTTTTTGGGGGGGCGCCCTGGCAAAAACGGCGGGAAGAACTCCTTGAAAAGCTGCACACTCATTTTGATGTTCCCTGGCCGGTGGTGAAAGATACGACCCAGGCCGCGGTCTTATCGGGGCTTACCTGTGTCGCCGACTGGATCGGGTCAGGATCGGCCTTTGACGGATTACGGCATATTGAAGATGCAACGGATTTGCCGGACCGCGTGCAGGCTGCCCTGAGCGCCGCCGGTTTTGTCCGGCCCATTATGAAGCCGGGCCTTTCCTTTACTGGCATTTTCGGGCCTGATTTTGTATGCCGACCCGCCCAGTCTCATTTCATCAAGGCTGTTACCGCCCCGGGTGTCTATGTGCTTGAGGCCCCCATGGGGATGGGAAAAACCGAAGCGGCTCTCTACGCGGCCTATAAGAGCATTGCTGCCGGACATGCATCGGGGATCTACTTCGCCCTGCCGACCCGGCTCACGTCGGATAAGATATACCAGCGGATGAATTCTTTTCTTGACACCGTACTCGATGAAGCGTCTCCGCTGCGCCGGTCTTTGCTGCTCCACAGTTCCGCGTGGCTCTATGAAACCGAACTGGGTGAGGAGGGCGAGCCGGGGGCTTCATGGTTCCATGCCAGGAAACGGGGTATCCTTGCCCCCTTCGCGGTGGGAACTATCGATCAGGCCCTGATGGCGGTGATGAACGTGAAGCACGGCTTTGTCCGGGCCTTTGGTCTTGCCGGGAAAGTGGTGATCCTCGATGAAGTCCACTCCTACGATAGTTACACTGGTACCCTCCTGGATGAACTGGTCCGGGGATTACGGGACATGAGCTGTACGGTGATCATCCTCAGCGCCACCTTGACCGATGAACGGAGAAGATCCCTTTTGGGGATACCGGCGGCGGCGGTACCGATTTCAGCCTATCCCTTCATCAGTGCCCTTCCGCAGGGAGAGGCGCTTCATGAGCTTCCGGTGGATGTTACAGACCGGATGGATGTGTCAATACGCCGTGTTGCGGATGACGGTGAAGCGGTCGAGGAAGCTCTGAAACGGGCGGAGCAGGGACAACAGGTACTTTGGATTGAGAACACCGTGAAGGAGGCGCAAAAGCGGTATGAGCTGCTTGCTTCCCGTGCCACCGAATGTGGGATTGCAACCGGGTTGCTCCATTCCCGGTTTGTTCAGCATGACCGGGAATGTAATGAGGATACATGGGTTGCCCTTTTCGGGAAGGAGGGGAAAGCCCGGCGCGGTGAACAGGGACGGATCCTCGTGGGAACCCAGGTACTGGAACAATCCCTGGATATTGACGCCGATTTTCTGATTACCCGGCTCGCTCCCACGGACATGCTGCTCCAGCGGATTGGGCGGCTCTGGCGCCACCGGGACCATGATCCGATACGGCCAAGCGAAGCCTACTGTGAAGCGTGGATCCTCTCGGCAGATTATGAAAAGGTGCTCAAAAATTATAAAAAAGCCCTGGGGAAAACCGTCTATGCTCCTTATATCCTGCTGCGAACTCTTGAGGTATGGGAAACCAAAACGGCGCTGCAACTCCCCAATGATATACGCACGTTAGTAGAAAAAACCTATCTTGAACGGCACGAAGAAGGGTTACTTGGTACCTTACAGCAGGATATTGCAAAAGAACGGGAAAAACTCAGACGATTTGCCTTGCTGGGCGTTTCCCAGGCTGGCAAGACCCTGCCTGAATCCAAGGCCGAGACCCGGTATTCAGACCAGGAAACCCGGGATGTACTCCTGCTCAAGTCGGCGCGGAAGAATCAGGACGGGAGTATAGCCCTGCGCTTGTCCAACGGGGAGGCCCTTGAGCTGCCGCGAGACCTGAAGAGCCGTGACCGGAAAGCATGGCGAAAACTCGCCGCCGCCCTGAGCCGTCACCTCATCACGGTTCCGAAAAACCAGGCGCCCCTTCCGGCTCCGGCGGGGATATTGGACTGGTTTAAAGAGTACCTTTATGTAGGAAGTAAAGAACAGGACGAAGGGTCTCTCCGTATTGCCTTGATAAAGGAAAGCGGTGCCCTTGCGGGGATCGATTACACCGAGGTTTGCCAAGATTTTTTGTTGTCCTATGACAAAACCATAGGATACCGGGCGGAGAAAACCGTCGATACTGAAAAGGAGGAGGATGCCTGGTAAATACCCCGTCCTGT
>JAITNP010000136.1 GCA_031290455.1 Treponema sp.
TTTCAACATATATATGGACAAACAAAAACTAATGTGATATACCTAATACATGATATATTAGGTATATATTTAGATTATTATAGTATGGAGGGTTGAGACAACTAAGCAGGTTCATTAAAAGATGCAGGTAGTTCTTTATAATACTATGATTTATATTGTCGCCCCCCCCCCAGCAAGAACTATACCAAGGTATCTCTTTTTGCTCCAGAAATAAGAGTATTTTTAACATATTTCTCTCTCGCAATTTTTTTGCGTGGATATATATTGTATTTTCATCTTTTTGGATCGCCAAGTCATACAACGTCGATAAGGTGTATAAATTGGGTGACCATGCCGCTTCAGTCAGCGACTTTAGCCGTGCATGGTCCATCGACAAAGAAGGCACCCTTAGCATGCTCAATAAAGGTAAAGGAGTATTATTATGGAACAAAGGTCATTTTTGAAGGCAGTGTGCGGTATCTTGCTGGTACTGGTCATTGCCGGTTGTGCCAGCAAGCCGGAAGTAGTGACGCCTCCCCCGGCGGCAGTTACCAGTGGCGTAAGTGGAGATCAACTGGATGCCGCTGTACGGGAAACATCGGATTATCTTAACAAGCAGCTCCCCAAGGGAAACAAACTGGTGATCCTCAACATCCAGTCGGAATATCCGGCCCTGTCGGAATATATCATTGATGAACTTATCGCCAACACGGTGAACGACCGGGTTTTTACCGTGGTAGACCGTCAGCAGCTTGACGTCATCCGGGGGGAACTGGACTTTCAGACGTCCGGCGAGGTGGACGATGACACGGCGCAGGCCTTGGGACGAATGGCAGGAGCGCAGATTATCGTTTCCGGCGCGGTGTCCAAAATCGGCGATTTGTACCGTTTGCGGGTCAGGGCCTTGGGTGTGCAGACAGCCCAGATTGAGGGGCAGTTTAACCGGAACATTCCAGACGGCCCGACCGTTGCGGCCCTGGTGCGGAGCCAGGCAACGGGCTATGGTGATTCAGACGGACGGCCCATGGTGAAAGCGGCCACACCTCCCGCTTCCGTACCTGCGGCTCCGGTAGCGGCAGCGCCCCAGGTGGTGCAAGTGCCAACAACACCCGCTAGGCCAGGTACGGTTTACAATGGAAATGGACAGATGCCAGACGCTATTGCGAAGAACGCAGCGGGTATCTCGCAACGATTACTGATTCTGGTGAACAGGCATTTATAGAAAATTTGCTTGTACGTGAAGGTGACAAGAATGTCTACTGGCTTGGCGGATATTGTAGGGCCGATCGTAGATTCCAATGGCTAACCGGTGAACCTTTTTTGTATACTAATTGGGCTCCCCACCAGCCTGATAACGCAAGAGGTCAGGATAGGCTAATGATAGTATATGTTATTTCTGGATACAGACAAGGCCATTGGGACGATGGCCAAAATAATCTGCAAAATTTAGGTTATAGAGATTGGAGTAACTTGGGTTTTATCATCGAATGGAACTAATAGATGGAAACGCAAAGCGTGCCTGTCACCATATTCCTCGATAAAGGCATAAAACAATAAAGGCAAAGGAGTATTATTATGGAACAAAGATCATTGGTGAAGGCATTGCGCGGTATCTTGCTGGTACTGGTCATTGCCGGTTGTGCCAGCAAGCCGGAAGTAGGTACGCCTCCCCCGGCGGCAGTTACCGGTGGCGTAAGTGACGATCAACTGGACACGGCTATCCGGGAAACTTCGGATTATCTCAACGCTCACCTTACCAAGGGAAACAAACTGGTGATCCTCAACATTCAGTCGGTTTCCCCGGCGCTTTCGGAGTATGTCATTGACGAGCTTATCGCCAACACGGTGAACGACCGGGTTTTTACCGTGGTAGACCGCCAGCAGCTTGACCTCATCCGGGGGGAACTGGATTTTCAGACGTCCGGCGAGGTGGACGACAATTCGGCCCAGGAGTTGGGGCGTATGCTGGGGGCGCAGATTATCATTTCCGGCGGGATTTCAAAAATAGGTAATCTGTACCGGCTGCGGATACGGGCCCTGGGGGTGGAGAACGCCCAGATACAGGGACAGTTTAACCACAATATCCCCGAGGGCTTTACCATCACCGCTCTGCTTGAAAGCGATGCTACGGGCTACGGTGGCAGTTCCGGCGCGGCTTCCCCCAGACCGGTGGCTCCAGCTCCAGTGGCAGCACCGGCACCGGCGACTCCTCCTGCTCCCACTTACAAGATAGGCGACACGGGTCCTGCGGGTGGGATTATCTTCTACGATAAGGGTAACAACCAGGACGGCTGGCGCTATCTGGAGGCGGCCTCCTGCGACGCTGGTAAGGCCAAATGGAGCGCAGTGGGTACCACTCTGAGCAGGATGAGTACCGAGCTGGGAATGGGGAAGTGGAACACGGATTATATTGATAGGTATCTGCGGGGAATCGGGGAAAGCAACTGCGCGGCACAACTCTGCCTGTCCTATAGCCAGGGGGATACGACGACTGGTTTTTACCGAGCAAAGACGAGTTGAATCTGATGTACACAAACTTGGAGCTGAATGGCCTGGGCGGATTTTCCCTCAGTGGTTATACTTGGTCTTCTTCACAGCACGATGATGGCGCCGCTTGGAGCCAAAAATTCAGCAACGGGGAACATACCGGTAACTATAACTGGAATGGCAGAAAGACTGATGCCCATTCAGTCCGTCTGGTGCTGGCTTTTTAAGGGAACGCAAAGCGGTTCCACCCCATCCGGCAATTCTGATTGCCTGCGGCGGGTTTAGTAAGGCAAGATGCGGGGAGGCACGGAGGAGGAGGAGAAGGGTGCGAGAAGCCACCATCCTGCTTAACTTCCCTGCGCCTCTGCGTGAGGTAATTGTGTATGAAGCTGCCCGTTGTTAATTTCTGGGTTAAAGATGTGAACAATTTTAATAGGGAAGACGCATACAATATCATTTTCTGTAATTATCTGATTCACTGGGTAAGGGCCGCAGTGCTTCAAAATTGTCTATAAAGCATTAAAAAATGGGGGACAATTCGTTGCGTCTGTTAGCGGTTCTATTAGTGGTGAAGGAGCAACTCCGGAACTACGGGAATTCGTTCGGCGGAAAATTAAAGAAATAGGTTATAATAAATACTTTCAACAATGGAATGACACATAATCCAAGCCAAGGTACAGTAGAAAAAGAACTTCGGGAGGCGGAATTTACTGGATTTAAGGTAGTTACAGAGAAATATCATGATCTCGATTTGGAAATTGGGAAAACCTCTATAGTGTAGAAAATTAAAAAATATGCGAATTTGCGACGCTCAAGTTATTAAAACACCTACTTGAACATAGGATGATTTAAGGATATTTTGTATACATATTACGCATTAAACGGATTTGCGACTTGCACGGTATGATTCTCTATCGGCAATTCGACCCCTATGAGGAGTATGGGGTATCGTGTCTGCGGTGTACGGGGCAAAAATCATGCAGGACCTCCGGCTCATCCCGGATGGGTACACCATCCTCGTAACCGGCACGGTTCAGGAGGAGGGCTGTGACGGCCTGTGCTGGGGGAGCCGACGGTTACCAATGGGGCTTGCGGTGCAGGCCCTGGACCCCCACTGCTTTCCTGCGGACATCAGCGGGGTGAGCTATACCCAAGGGGAAGTTGCCGCTTCGGTGTTTGATCGTTACCGGATTACAAGCAGGCATGCTTCAAGCCCTACATCATCACCGCGATGATCTTCTTGAGCACGTTTAAGGACCCTCAGCACGACCGTATCGGAAGCGGGAAAGCAGCCCCGGGTCTTGTCATAGAAATAAGGAGATTTTCATGGACCCTATTAATTATCTTGAATTATTACCCCTTAATAAAATCATCAAATATACGGAAAGTCCTCCCAAAAACGGGATTCCCTTTACCGGATATCCCCGGCAGCACCCTTCAGAAAAACACAAACTCATCCTGGTGTACGATCCCCTGGGAGAAAGTCCTACGGTGATGGAATTCAAGGTTGATGATATGCTTTTCGCCGAGGAAGTTCATTCGGCGGTTACCGAAATGGGAGAAGCGGCGCCCTTGATACGGCTGTGGGTCCGCAAAGGCGCCCATGGGGTAATTCTGGAACCCTTTGAGGTTGATGATCCGATCAAATTTGTCAATAAATCAAGGGATTTAGGGAGCCGTTTTTTAATAGAACCATGAAAATGCCGGTTCAACCCATTGCAATGCACCCCCCCGGACGGTATTTTGCAGGCCCACCGATACAATGCCTGCTCTGTCCCCGGGGCTGCCGGATCCCTGCGGGAGGTTTTGGCCGGTGTGGGGTCAGGGGAAACCGGGCCGATGAGGGGAACATTCCCTATTACGGCTTTATCACCGCCATGTCCCTGGACCCCATCGAAAAGAAGCCCCTCTATCATTTTAACCCCGGTTCGACTATTCTGTCCCTGGGGTTTGCAGGGTGTAATCTTCACTGTCCTTTCTGCCAAAACTGGCACATTTCCCAGGGTACCGATGCTCCAGGCCGGTATCTTTCTCCAGCGGCGATCATCGCTGCGGCTCAATCCGAAGCTTCCCCGCAAATCGCCTATACCTACTCGGAGCCGCTGGTCCACATCGAATACCTTCTGGATTGCATGGCCCTGGCCCATAAAGCAGGGATCGCGAATGTGCTGGTCAGTAATGGATGCATAAATCCAGAAGCGGCGGAACATATCTTGAGCCTCACCGATGCGGCCAATATTGATTTAAAATGTTTCTCCGAAGATACCTACACGCGAATCCTCGGCGGAGATCTGCCCACCGTGGGTGGCTTCATTAAAAAGGCATGGGAAATGGGGGTTCACCTGGAAGTTACCACCCTCATCGTGCCAGGGCTTAATGATAGTGATGCGGAACTTGATAGGTGCATAAACTTTCTTGCGGGAATCTCAAAGGATATACCCTGGCACCTTTCGGCATATCACCCCGACTACCAGTGGGATGCGCCCCCCACGGATGCTTCCCGGCTCATTTCCTGCGTCCGACGGGCACGGGAACAGTTATCCCATGTATATACCGGTAACATCCATGTCGAGACGAATGACACCCCCTGTCCCCATTGCGGCTCTCTCCTGGTACAGCGCAGAGGATACCGCGTCAATACCACCGGCTTAACCCTCAAAAGAGAAGAGACCACAAGCAGGTATTACTGTAGCCATTGCGGGAAGGCCATAGACTCGTTTAAAGCCGCTCCGGGGAGGACGTGCTAAAGATGAAACAAGGCCACACAAACCCCCAGAAAGACCAAACCCGCTACCACGTACACCCATACCGGCAAAGGAGAATCAGCTAATTCCTGTTTCTGCGGTGCCTTCATTTTACTGGTAGCGCCCTTGTTATCCGCTGCCGGTTGAGCGGAATAACCACAGGAAGGACACCCCGTATCAAAGAGACTGACCTCCCCCACAAACCCACACACCGGGCAACGTACCGACGCAAAAACCTTCCCACATTCAGGACAATCTTTCGTGTCCTGAGAGACCTCAGCGCCACAATTATCACAGAAAAAACGAAGAGAACGCTTCATAGCGAAAAACGGCGCGTATCTATGAGTATCGACGCGTTCTTACCCCGCCGCTTTTGTTTTCGGACAACTACCCGATTCAGCCTTGGCACAACCACAACAGGCTGAACCCGCAGGGGCCTGCTTTCCATCGGAAACCTTGGCAGCGCCCGCTCCTTTCCTATCGGTTACATAAAAACCGGAACCCTTAAAGATAATGCCGCTTCCACCGTTAATAAGCCGACGAACTTCCTTACCGCATTGAGGACACGTTTTAATCGGTGTCTCGCTCATACTCTGAAAGACATCAAAAGAATGTCCGCAGCTTTTGCATTCATATTCATAGGTTGGCATGGATTATTTCCTTATAGTTATAGATTTAAGTCAAATTAAGGCTCAATTTTTATTTATAGAGTATAACGAGAACATAGTAAAAAGTAAAGCAATCCCCTGGGCATCCAAGGATCCGGTGTGCAGCCTCAAATAAGGACCATCCTGAACCGGAGGATTTGCAAAAAGGACCGCAACCACCCCGAGAGACGCTTCAGCGTTCGCCATAAAGAGCCGTGCCATGGAAAAGAGGGTTACCAGGGCCTTGGCTTGGCTGACCGAAGGGGTTTCAATCTGGATAACCGTTTCGTATTCCTGCCCCGATGTATAGAGGCTGAAAAACACCTGTTTTGCTGGAATCTGCAGGGGAATTTCCATGGAAGCTAAAAAATTATTGAGAGGCCCACTGGCATCTTCCATCCAGCCCGCCATAACCGTCCCCCGGCAAAATTCCTCGAACCCCTCCGGAGTTTCAACCCCCGGCGGCTGAACAAAGGGGTCCCCATCAGAGATCAACGCGCTGCTTGAGCCGAGGGAGACAGAGACCCCGTTCTTGACCGCATGCCAATAGGAAGCGCCGGTTTCAGAGCGGCGCTTCTTCCAGGAGGGACTTAAGGTGAAAGACAGCTTCGCTTGGAAACTCGGGTACCTGCCCTGGACCGCCGCGAGGAAACGCCGGGGCATGCCCTCCGGATAAAAAGCCGCCACCGCCGATGTGGTCCTGTCTAAAATCTGGGCACCCTGACTTCCCTGGATCCCCTCAAAGGAAATGCGATCCAGAACAGGCCGGGTCCCCGGTACATCAATGTACAGATACACCACCCCTCCCGGTGCAAGGAGGGCAAATTCAGCGTTACGGTCTTTGCTACTCGTTTTGACATTGGACCGCGACGCACAAGACACCACCAGCAAAATAGTGAATAGGGAAGCGAGAAGCGAGAAGCGTTTTGTTATTTGTAGGGCTTTTCCATATTTACTGTTCACTTTTAACTATTTGTACCAGCCACGTTTCATCTCCCGCATCAAGTTCTTTCATGGCATTAGTTTTGCCCCACTCCACTGGGGAAGCTAAGGTTTCGGCGGCCACATAATCTGAAAAGGCTTCCCAGGCTTGTTTTAACCGGTCGGAACCGAAAAGCTGGAGGTGTATGCGGTCGGTAACGGCAAGCCCCATTGCTTTCCGGGAATTCTGCACTCCCCGGACCAGGTCCCGGACATCTCCCTCCCGGGAGAGATCCTCGGTAACCTCCGTGTCTAGGGCCACCGTGAGGGTTCCCTCGTTTAGTACCTTGAGGTTGGCCTTTTCAATACGCCGGATATCGAGTTTTTCAGTGGTGATATCCACTGCCTTACCCCCCACGTCAATGGACAGGGTGGCTCCCTCAAGGAGGCCCTGAATCTCGTCCTGGCTCAATGCCTCGATCCGGGCGGCGGCGGCTTTCATGTCCTTTCCCAGTTCCTTTCCCAGGACACGGAAATTAGCCTTGGCCTGGTATTCTACGAGGTCCTCCTCATTATCCCGGAAAATCACGGTTTTTACATTGAGTTCCTCCCGGATAATCTCTTCCATTTCGAGGAGTACCTTCTTCTCGTCCGGGTTGCGGGTTACCAGTTCCACGGTCCGCAGGGGCTGACGGACCTTGATATTGTACTGAGATCTGAGTGCCCTGCCCATGGAAACGGTGTGCTGAACCGCAGCCATCTTGTATTCAAGCTGAGGATTTCGCCGTTCCTCCCGTGGCGCGGGAAAGTCCGCCAGGTGTACTGATTCAGGTTCTCCTTCCCGGTGGAGGTTTTGCCAGATCGCCTCGGTGGTAAAGGGCATGAAGGGACTCGCCACGGTGATGAGGGTTTTAAGCACATCGTAGAGGGTACCGTAGGCTTCGAGCTTGTCCGTATCGTTTTCGCTGCGCCAGAACCGGCGACGGGAACGGCGGATGTACCAGTTGTTGAGGAGGTCGATGAACTCCAGGATAGGATCCACCGCACGGGAAAGGTCGTAGGCATCCAGGGCAGCCCCGACCTTTTCAACAAGGCTTTCTGCAGCCGATAGGATCCACATATCCAGGGGATTGGAAGGCTCTGCCGGCGCCCCGGCGGGGTCCGCCTTATCGATATTGGCGTAGGTAACAAAAAAGCTATAGGCGTTCCACAGGGGAATGAGGATGCTCTTCATCACCTCCCGGACTCCTTCGTCGCTGTACCGGAGATCCTCGGCTTTAACCACCGCCGAATGAACCAGGAAGAGCCGCAACGCATCAGCCCCGAAGGTGTTTACCACTTCCATGGGGTCAGTGTAGTTCTTAAGGCTCTTTGACATCTTCTTGCCATCCGAGGCAAGCACGAGGCCGCTCACAATACAGTTCTCAAAGGCAGGACGTTTAAACAACGCTGCAGCGAGGATCGTCAGGGTGTAAAACCAGCCCCTGGTCTGGTCCAGCCCTTCATTGATGAAGTCCGCGGGGAAATGGCGCTCAAAGAAGTCCTTGTTTTCAAAAGGATAGTGATTCTGGGCATACGGCATGGCCCCGGATTCAAACCAGCAGTCCAGTACCTCCGGTATGCGGCTCATGGTTCCCCCACATGCACAAGGGATGGTGATTTTATCCACAAAATGCTTATGCAGGTCCTCGGGTTCCACCCCGGACCGTTCCTGCAACTCAGCCCGGCTTCCAATGCAGATGGTCTTGCCGCAGTCCGGGCACCTCCAGATGGGCAGAGGGTTCCCCCAGAAGCGGTTGCGGCTAATGGCCCAGTCTCGGGCGCCTTCCAGCCATTTCCCGAAACGGCCCCCCTTAATATGCTCAGGGACCCAATAAATCTGATTATTGGCGTTGAGCATATCCTGCTTGATCTTTTGCACGTCCACAAACCAGGATCCCACCGCCCGGTAGATGAGGGGACTCCCACAGCGCCAGCAGTGGGGATAGGCGTGGAGGATCTGTTCCCGATTGAAGAGTTTTCCCTCGGCCTTGAGCCAGTCCATGATGGCCTTGTCCGCGTCCTTGACAAAACGGCCCTGGTAATCCGGTACCTCAGCGGTGAAGCGGCACTCCGCATCCACCGGACAGATGACCGGGATACCGGTCCCCTTGAGGACCCGCTGGTCATCTTCACCAAACCCCGGGGCGGTGTGAACAATGCCCGTACCGTCTTCGGTAGAAACAAAATCCCCCGGATAGGTCCTAAAGGCATGCTGCTCCGCCGCTTCCTTAAAATAGGGGAAGAGCGGCTCGTACTCAATACCGATGAGTTCCGCTCCCTTCTTGGTCCAGAGGATGTGATACTCAGCGGGATTTTTATAGTACGCCGCAACCCGGGCCGCTGCCAGGATATACCGCTCCTGTCTATCCTGCACGAGACAATAGTCGATATCCGGTCCCAGGGTCAGGGCAAGGTTGGACGGCAGGGTCCACGGGGTGGTGGTCCAGGCCAGTAACCAGGTGGAACCATTGGTAAGCTCCGCAAGCTCGGTCTGTTCCGATGCAGGACTTACCGGCGCGATGCCCTTGATCTTAAAGCGTATGGTGATGGCCGGATCGTGAACATCCTTGTAGCCCCCCAGATTAAGTTCGTGGTTGGAAAGGACCGTGGCGCACCGGGGGCAATAGGGCAGAATGTAGTACCCCTCGTAGAGGAGTTCATTGTCCCAGAGGGATTTCATCACCCACCAGATGGTTTCCATGTAGTCCCGTTCCATGGTCTTATAGTCGTGGTCAAAATCAACCCACCGGCCCAGGCGGGTAATCACCTCCTGCCACTCTTTGACATACCGGAGCACCGAGGCGCGGCAGGCTTCGTTAAATTCCGCTACCCCGTAGCGTTCGATATCGGTCTTGGAATTGAGGCCCAGCTCCTTTTCGATGAGGGTCTCCACCGGGAGTCCGTGGCAATCCCACCCGAAACGGCGTTCCACCTTCTTGCCCTTCATGGTCTGGTAACGGGGGATAATGTCCTTGATGGTACTCGGCACAAAGTGGCCAAAGTGGGGCATCCCCGTGGCAAAGGGGGGGCCGTCATAGAACACGTACTCCTCCGCCCCTTCCCGCTGGGTTACGGATTTCTTGAAAATATCATTTTTTTCCCAAAAAGCCAAAACCGCTTCTTCCAGCTTGGGAAAACTCACCTTAGGGTCAACACGCTGATACACGTCATTCCTCCATGGGACCGCTTCAATACTATGCCATCCATATCTATTTTGTATAGAGCATGCCATGTTTTGTACTATTTTTTCCAGTCTGTTCTCCCGGAGCTAGGTCCGTTTTTTTACCGCATCTGCCTGGGTTTTCAGAGTTTTTATCAATGCAAGGGCAATCTTGCGGTTATTTTCGTCTAATTGTTCAATAATCTGTACCACCGACCGTATTTCGGGACTCAAAGACGCAAACGTCTTTTCACAGAGCATCTCCTGGCCGGTTACCAAGTATTCCACTGAAACACCCAGCACCTGCGCGATTTTGACAGCAGTATCAGCGGAAGGGATGTAACCACATTCCCGCAAATAACTGTCAATGGTATGTTTTTTTATACCGGATAACGCGGCAAGTTCTTTTACAAGCATATCAGAATATTTCAACTGCGCTTTTAAATTTTCTTTAAACCCCATAAGTAAAAAATATGAGAAAAATCATAGAATACTATTGACATTATAAGTATATTACTATATATTTTTATTAAAATTAGTAGTATTTTACGATTATTTTACGAGAGGAGGAAAACAGAAAACTGAAATGAGAAGATTTTTACTCAAATTGTTACCTTTTGCTATTTTTGGCGTACTGATAGCGTGATATTCTCGATTGGTATAGGCCCCTGTGTTTCATTATAAAAGCAATTTGTTTATTTTCAGTTTTAAGGCTTCAAGAAACAAGGCGCCTCAGTGACTGCCGAGGCGCCCACATTTTTATCGTCTACAGTTCAAGATACGAATCCGCATAGAGCGTATTGTTCATGATGACATCCGATGTTTTGATAGCCCGATTGAGCTGCTGTTCACAGGGATTCACGATGGCTGAGGTAAGTCCCTGATTGATTGCCATGGAGATCATGATAGAATTCACCAGGGGGCGAACCTCTTTGGGCATCCCGTTGGAAACATTTGAGAGTCCGCCGGTAGAATTGAGTCCCTGATTGGCGAGATCGCGAATAAAGTTAAGCACATCCCTCTGTATATCCTGCATTCCCTTAATAACCAGGAACAGGGGATCAAACCAGATATCATCCGGCGCCATACCGAGATTCATGCCGTATTCAAGCATCTG
>JAITNP010000140.1 GCA_031290455.1 Treponema sp.
GTACCTTGCCCTGGTGGGCATTGAGATAGACCCGGAAAAACGGAACCTCAAGGGGTTTACGTTAGAAGACGGCGAAAAAAGAGCGGAGTGAGGGAAGGAGGGTAAAAAGGGCTTAAACAGACACCCTTTAAAAAGCCGCTCTTAAGTAAGATATCTTTTAGATACTTTTCCCAGGGAATGCTCAAAAGTAACAATGCCGTTACCGGGAACGTTGCTTGGCTTGTTGAACGGCATCCCGCCCGGGCACACTGGGGCATTGAAAACTCGCTGCATCATATTGGAATCCCTGTTATGCAAGCCAACTTCTTTGCCGCAATTTTAATGCGCCGGCCCTTTCTTTCCTTCCCTGCTTACTTGACAAAAAAGATGACTTAAAGTAGCATTTTAATTATGTATGATTACTTAGAACCCAACCAGGTCTACTGTGGCCGTTCCGAAAACCTGAAGCGGCAAATAAAGCCGGGTGGTTTTATGGTTATCAATATCGCGGACATTCTCGCGTTCAAAGACAGTACGATGCCCAGAATCCAGGGTCTGAACGCCTCGAACCGCAAATGTTCCGTTACCAGGGAGATGGTCTTGCAGGCCAAAGCGCAATTTCCGTATTACAACAGGGACTAGCTCGCGGAGTTTTTGGGCTGTAGCGAACAGACCATTGACCGCAGGCTTAATGGCAATAACATTCGCGGCGGGAAACATCAAGTTCAAACACGGGTGAAACTGGTCGGAGGCCCCATTGAAACCTATGCCTATGACTCTGGGCTGTATCTTTACGACAAACGGATTTGGAAAAAAGACCCGGCAGGGGCAAATTCTCGATGGACTACCAATACTCTGAAAGCCGTTAGTGAAACCGAAGACCTTTATATTTTCTGGAAGGCCGGGGAGTATGAAGTCAACCGCGCTCGTCTCACCGAAAGCGAATGGCGGGAATGGGGCTACCGCCAGGTGTGGGATATTCAGTCAGTCCGCAAAAATGACGACCACGAGGCGAAATTCCCAGAGGAACTGGTGCGGCGTGTTGTTAAACTCTTCAGCGACAGAGGGGATATCGTTTTAGACCCCTTTTTAGGGAGCGGCACGACGGCTGTCGCGGCCGTAAAAGAGGATCGGCGGTATATCGGCATTGAGAAAGAAGAGCAGTATGTCGAATTGTCTAAGCAGAACGTCCGAGAAACGTGCCTACAGACGGTATTGTTTACCGACAGTGAACCGGTTAAAACAGTATGTCCGCATAGCGCCATTCAGCAATTTGCCTAAGTATTTCAAAGCTGACGCGGGCACGCGTCTTTTTCGGGTTCTTTTCTCAATTACCAGGCTTCTGCAAAAGATAATGAACGGATGGAAATTTCGGAGGATAAAGCCTTTTCTCTATTGTATCATTCGGAATTATACCTACAGTTAAACAATGAAAGCACAAAGGTTTGGTACTACAGCGCAGACAAACTATTTGCGCTCTTTGATGAAGAACTCACCCTTGGAAGACTGGAATTACCGGAGTATTGAAATGAACAAAGCGTTGCAATACAAGGTGTTCTGTCTGGAAAGTTATAAGAGCGTTCATAATGTAAGCGGATCTGAGGCCCTTGATATTTTCAACAGATATAATGTTTTTACCTATCTTGAACGATTCTACGATATGCTTCATACCACAGGCCGTTTATACATCGTGAACGACATTGACGAATATATCGCGGAGCAGAAGGCGGAAGGATGAGCTGACATGAAAATATATTCGATGGTTTCATGGTTTTACGTGGGAATTGGCAAGGATGGGATGCCAGCGTTTGGGTGGCGGAATGAGGAGGTGTATATGAAAAAGCTTGTGCATGCGTGTCTTACAACAGCGCTTCCAATGCCTTAAAGATACGCCGCTTGACAGCTCCTGAGTTGCCGGTAAAATCGGCGATACGCTGCCGTATATCCCGGCGTTTGGAATGTATACCGTAGGGGCAGGTACAGGCAGCTTTGAGGATGTCCTTTTCCCCGGCGCAGGCGATTATCTGCTGTTCTTCCACATAGCCCAGGGGCCGGATGAGGCTTACGGGGTACTTTTGGTAGGAAAGAAGCATGGGCATGGTGGAGAGTTCCCCTTTGGCGGTCATGTTCATGAAGAAGGTTTCGATGATGTCATCCAGATGATGCCCCAGGGCGATTTTATTGAAGTGGTTTTCTACCGCGTATTTGAGGAGTTCTGTCCGCCGCTGGGTGGAACACCAGTAGCAGTTCATCTTTTCCCCTGCTTTGAGCCTCCCGATGATGGGGACGAAAAGGTCGGTAAAGGGGATGCCCCAGGACGCGAGTCCTTGGGCAAGGACGGATTTTTTACAGCAGGCGCAGAAGTCGCTGGAAATGTGGAGCGCTGCGAGTTCATAGTCCTTTTTAAGCGCGGGACGTATTGCCTGCAGCGCCCAGGCGAGGACCGTCGAGTCCTTCCCCCCGGAAACGGCGATGAGGATCCGGTCGCCGCTATTCACCAGGTTCCGCTCCAGGATGGCTTTGGCAACCAGTTTCTGAACCACCGTACTTGCCCCGGCCCGGCGGAAAAGGCGGTTACTCATGAAGCGTACCGGGCATAGATATCCCGGATCACCAGGCTTGCGAGGATCATGCCGGCGCTTGCGGTAACGGGTACCGCACTTCCGTTGATCACCTTCTTGGAACTGCACCACTCCACCGGATCGTCACCTGACGCCGCTTCCCCTTCGCAGCTGGTTCGGGCAGGGCAGAGGCACTGGGCAGAGCCGCAGGCAACCCCGATTTCTTCGTGCAAAGGAAGCCGTTCCGCACTGTACACCACGGTGAAATGTCCCTGAAAGCCCCGCTTCCGCAGGCCGGACCGCACGAGCCGCGCCAGGGGACAGCCCTGGGTCTCCCAGATATCCGCGGTTTTAAGCTGGGTAGGGTCGAGCTTCTGGGCCATCCCCATGGACGCATAAAGCCCTACCCCCGCGTGATAGGCATACTCAATAAGGTCGAGCTTATGGGTGAGACTGTCGATGGCATCAATGATATAGTCGGCGTCTTCGATACCGAACAAGGCCGCCGTCTCCCGGGAGAAAACCTTGCCAAAGGCCGTAACCCGGCATTCAGGATTGATCTCCTCAAGCCGGGTCTTGAGGACCGCAACCTTAGCGTGCCCAATGGTACGGCTGGTGGCTTGAACTTGGCGGTTTATATTGGTAACGCATAGGGTATCCGAATCGACAATGGCAAGGTTCCCGATCCCTGAACGGGCCAGGGCTTCGGCGCACCAGCTCCCCACCCCTCCCACCCCGAAAACGATTACCTTCGTATGGCTGAGAGCGTCCATCACGGTGGCGCCGGTGATGAGTGAAAGTCTTTGAAACAGAGGATTGATAGCCATGAATCGGTTTCACCCTCCAATTTTTATCAGGATTTTAATGCGTATATCCTTATAACCCGCTGCTTTCATCAATTCCCTCCGCAACATTGTATGATTTCTTCTCAATAATACCACGAGAAAGGAAAAAGAAAAGCCACTTTCAAAGTTCCCTTGACAAAACGGTTTTCTGGATTAATATTTCTATTAGATAGAGATGAGGAGAAGTTTGAGCCGTGCAATTGCAGCGTCCCTCCCTTATTCAGGAGCAACGATTCAAGATGAGCCCCCAGCTCTATCAGTCTATCAAGCTGATGGAGCTTCCCCTCGTGGATCTCCGGGAAAAAATAGAAGAAGAAATTGAACGGAACCCTGCTTTGGAGGTTTTAGAGGATCCTACCACGGTCTCTTTGGACGCGGCCTATGCTCCTCCGCAGGAGGAGGATGACTACTTTGAGGCAACCTCCGATTCGGGGTTTCTCCGCAGGGATGGCGACGAAGCATCCGCAGAACAGCATAAATTTATTGAAGGGGCCCTTTCCCGGCAGGAAACCTTGCAGGAGCATCTCCTCTGGCAGCTCCAGTTAGAACCCATAGACCCTGAAATTCGCCGTATTGCTGAAGTGCTTATTCAGAACCTGGATGAAGATGGGTTCCATAAGGAGCCGGTAAGTCTTCTCTTACCACAGGAACCCCCGGACCGGGTTCAGGAAGCCATGAAGCAGGTTCAGGCGCTGGATCCTATGGGTACCTGTACGACAGATTATCGGGAATCCCTCCTGGTGCAGAGCAGGCTCCTACCGGACCCTCCCGATGGTATAGAAACGGCCCTTTCTTACCTGGAGCAGTTTGAACGGGGCAGATTTTTGGAGGTCGCGAAGAAACTGGGCTGTACGGTTGATGATGCAGTGGAGATTTTTGATTGTATCAAGGAATTGTCCCCCTTTCCGGGGCGGCGATTTTTTTCAGGAGAGACCTGTTATGTGGTTCCCGATGTGCAGGTTATCAAAAAAGAGGGGGATTTGGTCATTGTCCTCAATGACGAGGAGATTCCGGTTTTAGGGATAAGTCCTTTTTTTATGAAAATTTCCGGTGAAAAGCATAAAAAAAATAAATCGGATAAACCGGTCCGAGATTTTGTCAGGGAAAACGTCAAAGAGGCGCGCTGGTTTATCCGGTCCATCAATCAGCGGAACCATACCCTCCTCAAGGTGTCCCGGGCCATTGTGGAATTTCAGCGTTCATTTTTCATGAAAGGTCCCAAGTATCTTGCCCCCCTTACCTTGGGGGACATAGCCGGGGAAGTGGGGGTCCATGAGACCACGGTTTCCCGGGCCGCAAACGGTAAATACCTGCAGACCGAGTGGGGCATTTTTGAACTCCGCTATTTTTTCACCAATTCCATAAGCGGGGCCGGTTCTAACGGGTCCCGTTATTCCAAGGAAGGGGTCAAAGAGATAATCAGGGAATTAATCGCGGATGGGGACCAACATTTTTCGGACAAGGAGATAGCCGGGCTGCTTGCCAATCGGGGGATATCCCTGGCACGGCGTACTGTCGCAAAGTACCGGAACGAGCTGGATTTGGGGTCATCATACGCCCGGTAACCGGGTGTAATTATATTAATGGAGGTATCTATGAATATTGATATCAAGGCTGTTCACTTCACCCTCAAGGATGATGCGAAGGACTATCTGAATCGTAAAATCGCCCGCATTCATAATGCGGAGAATATGATTGTGGATCTCCTGCTTACCTTTACCAAGGATAGGGACTTTGCTGCCGAAGCAACGGTCAACTTCCGTTGGGGGGTGTCGATTCATGTTAAGGAAACCGATTTTGATCTTAACCCGGCGATTGATAAACTGATCGATAAGCTGGACGCGAAAATTATTAAAGAAAAAGAAAAGGCTGCTGAGAAGCGGTAGCGTTATAATGCGGTCTTGAGCGGAGGGGGAAAGCAATGCCTGTACCCCTCCCCTCAGACCTCTCAACAATGTTTGTTTGTATAGAAATCCGCTCTATTTAGTTTTCCCCTCCGGTAGAGGGTCTCTATAAACCGCAGGGTTTCCCGGCCATCTTCACCGCTGACCAGAGGAGGGCCTCCATCCTGAATGGCCCCGCAGAAGTCTTCAATCTGACTGGTGAAGAAATATATCCTGGGGTCTATGGTCTTAAAAAAAGCTTCGTCCTGTTCCCGGTACGTTCGTAACTGATCCGCTTCCCCCACAATGGTCCAGATATCGTTCAGGGGAGGCTCGGTGATATCGGTCATCCCGGCGATGAACATGGCCCCGCCATCGGTCTGAACCCCGACCGAAGAGGCGGCGCTTCCGTGGATATGCACCTTCGCGTAGATACCGGGTTTCTGGGAATTACTCACCAGCACGGAACCCATGCCGCCGTTTTTAAACCGGATCACCGCCACAGCGCTGTCTTCAACTTCGATATACGGATGGTTGACATTATCCCAAAACCCCTGGATTTCCGCAAAGGGTCCCATGAACCAGTGGAGCAAATCGATCTGATGGGGGGCCTGGTTGATCAGGATGCCGCCCCCCTCGGTATCCCATTTGCCCCGCCAGGGATCGCTGTCGTAATAGGCCTTATCCCGCCAGCCGAGAATCGTAAGCTGGGCAAGCACAGGTTTTCCGATTTTCCCCTGGTCAATGGCTTCCTTCATCCTGATGCAAGCAGGAAACCAGCGGCGCTGGCTTACCACCGATAGGAGCGTTCCTGCTTTTTGGGCGGCAGCGATCATTTCATTGCACTGGACTTCTGTCAGGGCCATGGGCTTTTCCACCAGCACATGGGCGCCTGCGGCAAAGGCTTCCAGGGCGCAGTCCCGGTGCTGGGGATGCGGAGTGGCGATGATGACCGCGTCAATACGGTCATCCCGGACCATCTCCTCCGTCGTTCTCCGGGAACGAATGCCCCATTGCGCGGCAAAAGCATCCCGCCGCTCTGTATTCCTCCCACAAACCGCAACGAGTTCCCCCCTGGAAGCGGCCTGTAATGCCTGAGCATGCAACTGGGCTACCTTTCCGTAACCCATCAGCCCTATCCGTACCTTCTCTTTCTTCACGCCTCACGCCTCTTTTCTCATTCCTCTCCGGGAATCAGCACTACTTTGAGGAGATTATCCTCCCGATTATAGAGTTTGTCGAGCCATATCTGGCCTTCCCGCAAAGGCGCCGTCTTGCTGATGAGGGACCGCGCATCCAGCTTCTTCCGGGCCATTAAGTCCAGCGCGATAGGGTATTCTCCGGCGATGGCGCAGGAACCTAAGAGGCTTATTTGACGGGAAACCACGCTTTGGAGGGGAATCTCGACGGTAGGACTCACGTTACCAATCAGGGTAACGGAACCGCCTTTCCGCACCATAGCAATGGCGGTCTTGATAGGAGCGGTGGCCCCAACGGCTTCAAAGGCCCGGTCAAGCCCCCGGCCACCGCTCAGGTTCCTGATTTTATTTCCCAGGTCCGGATCCGTTGGGTCCAGGGCAGCATCGGCCCCGCAGGAACGGGCGGTTTTCCACCGAAACGGGTCCGTGTCCAGGGCGATGATCCTCCCCGATGTTGAAGATCGCAGAATCTGGATGAGGAGTAGTCCGATAAGCCCCGCCCCGACCACTGCCACGGTTTCGTTAAGCCCCAGCGGGGTAATCCGCACTGCATGAGCCGCCACCCCAACCGGTTCAGTCATGGCCGCTTCTTCGTAGGATAAGTCTGGCGGAAGAGGGTAGCAAATGTGAGCCGGTACTACCACATATTCGGCAAAAGCCCCGTGCCGGCGGTACTCATCACAGGAAACCCCCAGGACCATCCGGTTATCGCAGAGATTCACCTGGCCAGTGGTGCAATAAAAACAGGAACCGCAATAGATGGTTGAATCAAAAGTGATCCGTTCCCCCACCGTAAAGCCCGTAACCCCAGCACCAAGGGCAACAATCTCCCCCGCCGCCTCGTGGCCCATGATGATGGGTGGTTTCCGCCGTCCGGTGGAACCATCGAACCCGTGGACATCGGAACCGCAGATGGATACCGCTTTAACCCGTACCAGCACATCCTGGGGCCCGGCGATTACCGGGTCCGGTACATCCGTATAGGTTACCTTTTTGTATGTTTCCATTAACAATGCTTTCATAATTACTCCCTTTTCAGTGCGCTTTCGTGGTAGTGAGGACAGTGACGTTTTCCTGCCAGGAGTTTGGTTCTCCATGCTGCAAGTCCGATGGTCCAGTATTCCTGGAAATCATGGGTTAACAGGGTTATTCCCGGTTCAATGCCTTCCATAAAAGAGCAGGGAAAGCCGATACCCTTAGCGTTGGCAAAGCCCGAAAACAACCCGGATTCACAGGGGTCGGTCATGGTCTTTATCGCGTCCTCCTGGGGCATCCCTTTAAGGGCCGCTTCGACCTTATGGCAGCCGCAGCTATCACTGCCAAAGGAAATATGATGATCAGGATTGAGGCAGTAGGTAACCATCGCCGTATAGTGTTCCTGGGTCAATGGTGTAAACCCAAGTCCTGCTGCTCTGCCCTTGTTTTTAAGGGTAAGAAACACAACGGCGTTTAATTTTTTGAGTTGCTGATTATGCCGTATATCCCATAAAATACCCATCACATCATTATAGTTTTCTTCATACACCACCAGGTG
>JAITNP010000146.1 GCA_031290455.1 Treponema sp.
CGCCTCCTGAACCAGCGCTTCGTTTTCCGGAGGTGATCCAGAAAGTATGCTGGGCTAGTAGATGACAAAAAGGGCAGAAAGAGATAGTATGTCTATAACTATAAAACTCTACTGCCCCCATTAGTATGAGTATAAAGAAAAATGGAAAAAAAACGCAATGGGAAACAAAATATCGATGCAACGATTGCGGACATCAGTTTATCGATGAGCGGGAACTGCCGTATAATGGGTGCCGGTCTGATATACCCAACCTCGTGAAACCCATGGTGGTACGCGGGTGTGGCGTCCAAGTGCCATCCTCTGTATCAGCGGTCTTAAAAACACTCAAATCTTTTACATATAAAATCCCCGTGGTAGAGCCGCAGGATATTGAAGATTTCTCTTTGAAATCTTTACGTGCGAGGGAACAAATCCTCCGCACCCCCAGTTCTACGTTTATACTCATTGCGGAGTTTTTGATTTTACAACCCATACAGGCCGTTTTATATAAAAAGATTAAAACAATGTTCAAAACCACCGGAACGCCATTTCGCCTATCCTCCTCTATAATATAAAAGATGCTTATACCACCAACGCCTTTCATATCCCATAATAAAGCTCTAGTGATATGACAGTATTCGCATACCATGTAATTTGTGAGAAATGAATTAAGCCAAGAATATAAACGGGGGGTATCATTATTATAAAGAACTACTTGTATCTTTCAATTAACCGTATCAGCGGCCTCAGCCCTCCATACTGTCCATGACAACCTGATTACTTAATATAACCGTGTAATCATAGCGCATCAATTTTTACCTGTCCATATAAATATCGGAAAAAATCGGAGTAACGTCACTTTTCTACTATTGCCAGTATTTGTTGAAAGCGCCGCAGCAGCGGGTACATCCCAGGATATGCACATGGGTGTGGTCTGGCCTTTCAACCATCTTGGCTATGAGGATCTCGTCGAGCGTAAGCATTGCCCCGCAGACCGGACAAATCCTGGGCTGCTTTCCCACAAGACAGGAAGGGCAGCCCCGGATATGCATGAGCCGTTCCCCCTTCACCGCGGGAAAGGCCGCGGTTTTTACCCGCCTGCCCGGTTCAAGGGCGGTGGAACAAACCGGACAGGTCTGGGGCGCCCGTCCGGTTTGTACCCGTTCATGCACTGGTTTGCGGGGTTCATCAGGTCTCGCTTCCTCGAAAAGCCGGTTTTTATTCTTCCATTTAAAAACAAGGGTATATCCAAAATACAGCAGCAACATACCTCCCAAGATGAGTAACAATATGTGGATAAAACACCTCCTGCACCCCACCTGCTTGGCGACTATCCCCCGGTTAGGTATAGTGAATCCATGGCAGTTTTATACATTATCGGCACCCCCATCGGGAACCTGGGGGACATGAGTTTCAGGGCGGTGGAGACCCTCAAGGCTGTGGACATGGTCGCCTGTGAAGATACCCGTCGAACCCTCAAACTGTTAAGCCATTTCGGGATACGGGTACCAATGATTTCCTGCAGGGCCAGAAACGAAGGGGTGGCCGCGGAAAAGGTTATCGCTGCCCTCAAGGAAGGCAAAACCGTCGCCTATGCCAGCGATGCGGGAACCCCTGCCATAAGCGATCCCGGGGCAGTGCTGGTACGGCTTGCGGTACAGGCCGGCTATCCGGTCATCCCAATCCCAGGGCCTTCGGCCTTTGCCTCCTTGGTAAGTATCGCCGGGGGTATGGATAAAACCGTAATCTTTGAAGGATTTTTGTCCCCCAAGCCGGGACGCCGCCGGTCCCGGCTCAAGGAACTCTTAGGCATGGAATCCGCTTTTGTTTTGTATGAATCTCCCTTTCGAATACTTAAGCTTTTGGAAGATTTGGTCGAATTTGAAAGTGGACGGTACATTTGCGTGGGACGGGAGATGACCAAGCTCCACGAAGAGTATCTCCGGGGGTCTGCGGTGGAAGTTTTTGCTGTTTTAGGGGAAAAAAACGAGCAATTGGGTGAATTTTCAGTGTTTGTATCTGGAAACAAAACCATTTAAGATGTAAACTATTATTGGTCGTGTACCGATAATTTTAAAAGGTAGGATATGATTATGATGATCAACAGGATAGGTTCTATAGATCCCATTCAATCCGGTAAAAACATTGGATTGAATGGTCAAGCAAACCGGAAGGTACAGACTGATTCCATTAGCCTTTCTGCGGAGGCGTTGGAAAAGAGTGAATTGTACCATGCGAATGCGGTGGTTGCTTCCGTTTCCGATGTCCGTATGGAGCGTATCGTGGAACTTAAGCAGAAGATCAACGATCCTTCATATATTAATGATAAGATTATCCAGGCCACTGCGGACAGCATCATGGATGCCTTTGGTTTATAGTCAAATGTGCATAATAAACAGGGCGGAACCGGGGGTTCCGCCTTTTTTTTAAGGGATAAGCGGGGAGTAATCGGTATGACAGATATTTCATTTAACCTGGATCCGGAAATCATCATTGGTATGGATACGGTAAACCGTGCCGGAACTATCTGCAAGGCCTATGGCAGTCGGGTCCTCATTGCCGTTGAACAATGGTTATATGAAAACCATACGATTGATCGGCTTACAACCATTTTGCAAGATTCTGGAGTAGAAGCCATTGTCTTTGATGCAATCCCTCCCCATGCTATGGCGGATGTGGCAAAAAAGGTCGCGGATCTTGCCCGGGGCGCCCGCTGTTCAGGCATTATCGGCTTTGGGGGCCTTACCACCCAATACATAGCCCGGCTGGGGGCGATAATCGCCGGTTCCTCCTCAGAGGTTTTTGACTTACTGGACGGGAAAAACCCCGATGATGCCTTTATTCCGTATATTGCGATCCCCACGGCCGCAGCGGATCCCTTTCTCTTGGCAACCTCTTTTATCGCCACGGATCCCCGGGATCGGTCAGTAAAACTCATCAAATCCCCCAAAGGTTTATGCGCCGCAGTGATTATTGATGGGACGCTTTCTGAATCCGTATCAGACAAAGCGGTTTCCGCCTTTGATGGCTTTTGTATGGCCCTGGAAGCCTATGGTTCCCGCAAAGCCGGTGTGTTATCCGATGTCCTGTTGGAACAGGCTCTTGCCCGTTATGCCCGCATAACCGCTGCTGAAGCGGATAATCAGGGCCTTGATGTCCTGGAGGATTTCATCAACGCCGGGTTCTTTTTGGCCCTAGGTTCGGCAACAAGTACTCCCGGCATTGGTACTGCCCTAGCCTATGCCCTTGATGGCCGGTTCCCCTTGGCAAAGCCCCGGTATTCCACGGTACTGCTCCCCTCCATACTGGAACGGCTGGTAGCGGTCAGGCCCGAAAAGATAGCCGCTGTCGCGGCCTTGATGGGTGAAGCGGCGGCAGGGGCTTCGGTTGCGGATTCCGCGGCATTGGCGGTTGACGCCATCCGTCACCGCATGGAAGCGCTCAAAGTCCCCACGACCCTCAAAGAATTCAACCTGTCCCTGGACCGGTTAGTCCCGGTGGTCGAAGCCGCCCGTAATCTGGAATTCGTCGCCTTTTCGCCCTGGACGGTTACGGCGGAAGGGGTCCTGGATATGCTCAAAGAGGCGTTTTAAGCGTTTCCCAAGCATAGAGAAACTGCAGGGCATACTGTTGGATTCCGCCGAAATAGGTATCAATGAAGTGCGTAAGGCTTTGGCCCACATACCGGTAATGCCAGCTTTCCCACCGGTAACCCGTAACCGATTCGTAACCTTGGGGGAATGAAAGGGACCAGCCGAAAGAGCTTGCGTTGGCGAGGATCCAGCGGCCCCCAGGGGTTTCCGCAAAGGAATCGTCGATGGAACCAAAGTCCACTACCAGACCAAGCTGGTGCTGGCTGTGCCCGGGCCGGGCAGACTCACGGTCTGCCGTTGCTTGGCCGGATTCCCGGACATTCCGGGCATAGACCGTTTCCTGGTAGGCATACGTCCGGTAGGTCGAAGAGGCGATAAGGGTTATCCCCTCCTGTCGGGCCGCAGTGGCCATCTTTTCCAAGGCGTCCGCAGCAGGACGGCGCAGCATAAGGCCCTGGCGGCTTACGCGGTAGGAGCTGTCTTTTAATCCTGTCAGGTCCGCCGGTTCATAGCCCAGGGGAAGGGCATGCTGCTTATCTACCAGGACTCTGAGGTAGGGATCACCTGAGAGGGCGGCCTGCAGGTCCTGAATAAAGGCTGGCCCCGACGCAAGGGCGGTCAAAACCCTCTGGGCATGATCCGCCGGGATACCTGCTTCATCAAGGATGGGTTTTACCTGATCCAGTAAAGCTTGATCCGTGTTGTGCTGATTTGACTCAGCAGCGCCCTTCCCTGCGGCAAGGTTCTGGGAATTCGTCTTTGAACAGGATACGAACAGCAAAATGATTACGGTCAATACTGACAAAACATGCCGCATGATAATACTCATAGCCTGATTATCCTTGCATTGGTTAAGACCTCCATCCCTGATTCGGTGAGCAGGATATCGTTTTCCAGACGACACCCCCCGTGAACCGGGTCGTAGAGTCCCGGTTCCAGGGTAAAGACCATGCCCGGTTTAAGGACCGCAGTGTTGTCGGCTCGGTTCCGCAGGGCCGGAGCTTCATGGGCTTCGAGGCCGATGCCGTGCCCCAAGCCGTGGGGCATCATTTTTTTTGAATTACTGAAAAAGACATCTACTGCTGCGGATATGGTCCTGGTGGTCATGCCATTCTCCACCATGGCAAGGGCGATCCGGTAGGCCCGTTCGGTAAGGGCGAGGAGCCGTTCCTGACGCCGGGATAGCGGTCCCCGGACAAAGGTGAGGGTAACATCAGTGGTATACCCCGCATATTTCAGGCCGAAATCCAGGATAGAGAGGCCCTTGGTGGCAAATTCCCCGGCGGTATAAGCGGGGAAGGGATGGATACCGAAACTCCGGTCAGGCCCTGCCGCCAAGGTTTCAAAACCGGTCCCCTCGCAGCCTCGGTTGCGGCTTTCGGCCTCAATGAACAGGGCCACATCCCCTTCGGTTTTAAGCGCCCCGGAACGGATATGTTCTTCCAGTAGATCGATGATGTCGTTGGTGATGGCCGCAACGTTCCGGTAAATCCGGATCTCCTCTGCATCTTTGATGGCCCGCAGCTCCTCAACCTCTCCATGAATGCCTCCGTTACGGCATATCACATCAAAATCAGTGAGGGCCTCCACGTATTGTAAGAAACGGGGATAGGGAGTTTCCGGGGGAATTTCCATCCTGGAACCGAAAGGGGTCTTGAAATACTCCGCCGCTCCCCGGATGGCCATGAGGGGACGGCGTTCAAATTCGGCGTAGGGAACCACCACCTCTACTTCAGCGAAAAGGGCCGCCATGTTAATATCCCAAGGAACCAGCATGGCCTGTTTATCAACGGACAGGAAAAGCTGGGCGTCCCCCGGATGCCCGGTCATCCACCGTATCGCGGGGTTCCGCCGGTTTTCGGCATCTTCAAACATCACGAGGGCTATGCTTTCCCGGGCCATATAGTCGTAGAGCTTTTCCCGGCGCTCCAGATATACACTCATAGTACAAAAGACTCCCGGGCCGCTTCCTCAATGGCCTCGATCTTTCCGTCGCCTATCCAGTAATGGGTTACGAACCGGAATACCCCATCCTGGTCATTTTGATTGATGAGAATTCCCCGCCGGGTAAAGACTTCCAAGATCCGAGCCGCAACTTTCGGATTTCGCGCAGGGGGAAAGGTGAAGAAGACCATGTTGATATCAACCTCATTCGGATTGATGATGATCCCTGGCAGGGACCCAAGGAAGCGGGCCAGTTTTTTTGCCCGTACATGATCCTTGGAGAGGTAGCTTATCTGATCACGCAGGGCGATGATTCCTGCGGCAGCGATGACCCCCACCTGGCGCATACCCCCACCCATGATCTTCCGCTTCATCCGTGCCTCATCAATAAAGGCCCGAGGACCCGCGAGGAGGGAGCCTACGGGGGCGCAGAGTCCTTTGGAAAGGCAGCACATCACTGAGTCGCACCGGGCGGCGATTTCCTTGGCATCCACCCCCAGGCTGAGGGCGGCATTGAAAATCCTCGCCCCGTCCAAATGAACCGGAACCTTCCATTCATCCGCGATGGCGCGCACCGTATCCATCGCCGCCAGAGGTACTGCCCGGCCCAGGGAATGGGCGTTTTCCAGGCAGATGAGAGCGGTTTCCGGCGCATGGAGGTCCCGCTTGCGTATCCGCGCCCGGAGGCTGCCGGCGCTGAATACCCCATCGGGCGCCGCAATGGGCCTGGTCTGCACCCCGGCAATAACCGACGCCGCAGCGGCCTCATGCTGGATAATATGGCAGGTTTCCCCCAGGATTACCTCGGTCCCCCGTTTGCACCAGGTAAACAGGGCAAGCTGGTTTCCGAAGGTACCTGAAGGCACGAAGATCGCCGCTTCTTTGCCGAGGAGTTCCGCTCCCAGCGCCTCAAGCTCGGTTACGGTGGGATCCTCTCCATACACATCATCACCGACTTCTGCCGCGGCCATGGCCTTACGCATTGACTCGGTGGGCTTGGTTACCGTATCGCTTCGTATATCAATCATATACTTTCCGGTAAGGCCGTATTCGCCTCACGCTCCCGTCTATATTCATGTATCTTATTATCCTCATAATCCCTAACTTTGCAACGGGCCATAGCCATCTACTCTACTATAGCGTATATCCTGTTTCAAGGTATACACCACCATCTACATGGAGGATCAAGGTATCAATGAGCGAACAGAAGCCGGCCACCCTTGCTGAAGGGTGGACTTTGTTTCGGCAGACTCGGCAGTTTCAGGAGACCGGCCAGTTTTTGAAAGATATGGCTAAAGAAACCAGACAGCTTTTGAAGGA
>JAITNP010000149.1 GCA_031290455.1 Treponema sp.
GCCACAGGATTCATGTTCCCTGCAAAGGCAGTTTTTCCGTTGAAAATTTCGCGGCATTTTTTAAGGCTCACCTTGTAGTCAACGGAGATAAGCTGCGCCCCGATGCCGTTAAGCAGATCGAGCCGGTTTTCGATGTTACCGCAGATATACAGGGCAGTGCTTACGTTTTTCTTTTGCAACGCGGTAAAGACTTTGGTAAACGCAGGCAGGGCGAATTCCTCAAAGTGCTTGCGGGAAATCATATCCCCTAATCCCCTACACGGATGGAATTAAACCAGGCGTTATTGTAGAGTTCCAGACTTCTTCCCACATCATCCTTGAGTTGGGTACTGATCAATTCCTCGGCAGTGTAGTAGGGGGTCTTTTTCTTGAACTGCCGGGCCGGGATGTTGACGGTGGCAGGGAAGCCGAAATAATCAGTAAACTCCGCGTAGATTTCAGGGCGGTGGATGAAATCAATGAACTTGAGGGCCAGATCGATATTCTTAGCCCCTTTCAGGATACACATACTGTCGATGTAGGCCGGTCCTCCCTCGGGGGGGATAAAGAAGGCGGTGTTCTTCCGTAATTCCGCGTTCTCCGCGATTTCCTCGAAAACCACTTCCGCATAACCCTGGACCACCCAGAAGTCCCCGTTGGCGTATCCCTTGCCAAAGGCTTCGGCGTCGAATTTCACCAGGTTCGGTTTCCAGGAAGTGTTGATGAGATTTTTCGCCGCTTCAATTTCCGTGGGGTTTTTGGTATTCACCGAATACCCCAGATGAACCAGGGCATCCCCCATGACTTCCCGCATATCATCCAGCATGGTCATCCTGCCCCGCAGATCCTCACGGCCAAAGATGGACCAGCTCTTTTCATAGGCAGGCACCCGTGCGGTATTAACCGCGATACCTGCGGCGCCCCAATAATAGGGAACGCTGTAGTCCATAGCAGAATCGTAAGTCGCCTTCTGTAATACCAGGGGATCGATATTGTCCAGGTTGGAGAGTTTGGACCGGTCGATCTTTTCCAGCATGTTTTGCTGTATCATGATGGAAACATAGTCCCCTGAAGGGAAGACGATATCGTAACCAGAACCGCCGGCCTTGATCTTGGCGTACATATCCTCATTAGAGGCGAATTGGTCGTACACCACGGTAACGTTATACTCTTTCTGAAATTTTTCTATTACCGAAGCCGGGGTGTAATAGGTCCAGTTGTAGATATAGAGTTTGTTGGAACTCCCGGCGGGCGCCTCCCCTTTGCCTCCGGCGCTTACAAAAGTAAGCGCAAGAAAGGCCATTACGAGCAGCGCCGCAGCCCGTGTAAGGACGCGGACCGGACAGCGGTCCGCAACGATTGAACGCAATCCCGCGTTCGCCGGGCGCACGATTGCGTTCGGTACAGGTATTTTCTTCATCTTTTCCTCCTGGTGTTGAAGTTTGGTATGGTTTTACTTCAACACAACAGCAGCATATAAGGGACCTTGACAGGAACCCTCTCATTTGCGCCTGGGCGCTATAACGAGCAAAAACAGAGCGGGAGTGAATAGCGTTTTTGGATTAGCAGGTTTTTTCCAACTATTCACCATGCGCTACTCACGAGTAACTATTTCGCTGCGATGTATTTAAGGAAATTCCGCAGCAGATAGGTAAGGAGGACGGTTCCCAGGATCATCACCACCGAGAGGGCGTTGATGACCGGGGAAACTCCAAAACGGATGGCCGAGTAAATATACAGCGGCAGGGTCGAGGAACCAGGTCCTGCGACAAAGTAGGTGATGACAAAATCCTCCAGGGATATGGTGATGGCGGTTAAGAAACCTGAAACAATACCGGGCATGCAGATGGGAATCGTTACCTTCCAGAGGGTCTGCCCTTCTCCGGCTCCCAGGTCATGGGCCGCCTCAATGATGGAAAAATCAAACTCATCCAGCCGGGCCATCACCATGAGAAACACGAAGGGGAGGTTGAAGGTGGTATGGGCGATGAAGATGGTGAGCAATCCCAGCTTCATCCCGACCCCGGCAAAGAATATCGAGAGGGATACCCCGATGATGATCTCCGGCAGGACCATGGGAAGAAAGGAAACGGCCTGCACATAGTTCCGCAGCCTGAAGCGGTACCAGTTCACCCCGATGGCCCCTAAGGTCCCCAGCACCGTGGCGGTGGCCGCAGAACTGACCGCAATGAAGCTGCTGTTCCAGAATGCCCGCCAGAGGTCCCGGGAATGGAGAAAAAGCTGTTCGTACCAGACCAGGGAAAAGCCGGTCCAGTTCATGCCTTTGGACGCGTTAAAGGAGTAGAGGATCAGCACCAAAAGGGGGAGGAAGAGAAACACGATGGTGACGATAAAAATAGTCTCGGAAAAGGAAAAGTGCCGGGGAAAGGCCCGTTTCGCGTGCCGGGAGGCTTCCCCCTGGGACTGACCGAGCTTGAAAGAGGTGATGACCCCATGGATCCCGTTTTTGCTATTCACCGGGTTGCCCCCTTTGCATCAATGCTCCGGGAACTGTCTTGCAGACGGACAGCGTCCCGGCGCTGCAGGTTCATCATAAGGATCACCCCTGCGGTGGTAACCACCGTGAGGACCATGGAAATCGCCGAGGCCAGGGGCCAGTTCCGGGATTTGGTGAGCTGATCCGCAATGACGTTTCCCAGCATATAGGACTCCTTGCCCCCGACCAGGAGGGGCACTGCGTAGGCCCCGAAGATGGGGATGAAGGTGAAGAGCACCGCCGTGTACAGGCCGCTTCTGATGTTAGGGAGGAGCACCTTCACTATGGCCACGGGGTTCGTGGCCCCCAGGTCCCGGGCCGCCTCCAGGAGGGAGAAATCAAACTTATCAATGGTGGCAAAGAGGGGCAGAATGGCATAGGGCAGGTACATGTAGACCAGGACCAGCACCACCACCTTCTGGTTGTAGAGAAAATGAATGTAGTCGTTGATAAGCCCCAGGCGCATCAGGAATTCATTGAGGAAGCCGTTGTTGCCCAGGATGTTCATCCAGGCGAATACCCGGATGAGAAAGTTGGTCCAGAAGGGGATGATGATGAGGAGCAGGAGCACGGTCTGGTTCCTGCTCCGGGCCATGAAGTACCCGCAGGGGAGGGCGATGAGTATGGTTATCACCGTGGCAATCATCGATGTTATGACGGTGCGGATGGTAATGGTGATATAGCTGGGGTTCCCCAGGCTCCGGTAGGCATCCAGGGAGAACTGGGGTTCAACCCCGCCGTACAGCCCCTTCTGGAGGAAGCTGTAGATCACGATGATGAGAAGCGGGGCCAGGAAAAAGATGGTGAACCAGACGGCCATGGGACCTGAGTAGAACGGCCCGTAGTTCCGCTTTCCGGGATCGGCGCTCATGATTCCCTCACCCCGACGATATACCCGTCAAGGGCGCTCCAGGAGAGGAACACCGAATCCTTCCACACTATATCCGGGCCTTCATCAGAGTACTTGGCATGCTGCTTAATCACCCTGATGAGGACCTTGTCCATTACCTTAACGTAAAATTTGGTCTGGAACCCCGAATAGATAGGCTCATCCACGGTCCCCTGAAAGAGGTTGATGTCCCCCCGTTTAGTGGCAGGCCGCTCCTTGGAGATGAGGATCTTCTCAGGCCTTATGGTGAAGCTCACCTTTTGACCAGGCTGTATAGCATCCACGGTGGTAACCTTGATCCTGCCGAGTTCCGGGATATCCAGTTCCACCATGTACTCGGTCTCCGGTTTGTCGAGTTTTTCCACTGAAGCGACCGCCGCGTCAAAGAGGTTGGTTTCCCCGATGAATCGGGCCACAAAATCCGTGGCCGGGCTTTCGTAAATATCGTGGGGGGTGCCTACCTGCAAGACATTACCCAGGTTCATCACGGCAATGCGGTCCGAGACCGAGAGGGCCTCCTGTTGATCATGGGTAACGTAGATAAAGGTGATGCCGATCTTGTCGTGGATCTGGTCCAGTTCGATGAGCATGTGCTGGCGCAGCTTGGCGTCCAATGCGGAGAGGGGTTCGTCCAGGAGCAGCACACTCGGCTCATTGATGAGGGCACGGGCTATGGCCACCCGCTGTTTCTGCCCCCCTGAAAGCTGATTCGGCTTTTTGCCGGCGTGTCCTTCCAGTTGAACCAGTTTCAGGTACTCTTCCACCTGGGATCGTATACCGGTCTTAGGGAGCTTCTTGAGGCGCAAGGGGAACGCGACGTTCTCAAAGACCGTAAGATGGGGAAAGAGGGCATAATTCTGAAAAATCGTATTAGCCGGCCGGCGGTTGGGTGGCAGGGGCAGTACATCAGCACCATCAAAGGTAACCCCTCCCCGATCAGGGGTTTCAAATCCCCCAATAATACGCAGGAGGGTCGTTTTGCCGCATCCTGAAGGCCCGAGAAGGGAGAAGAACTCCCCCTTGTGTATCTCGAGGCTTATGGTATTCAAAACCATAAAGTCACCGAAGGATTTGGAAACCTCCCCGATGACCACATCGCTTCCTTTCATTCTAATATGGAACAATGCGGATTTTAAGGCGTATTGTCAATCGGTTTTTGATAATTTTTTCTTTTTTGTCCATTTTTTCGTTACTATTCACAGCCCCATGATACGACACTGAAAAACCCAACAGAAGAAGGACCGAATCAGTCCGATAAATCGGCAGCCGTTTTATGGAGGCATAGCTGTTTCATCCGGGCATTTTG
>JAITNP010000031.1 GCA_031290455.1 Treponema sp.
GGAACTTTTTGTCTGTTTCCTGAAACATTGTCCAAACCTGCTCAAACCCCAGCCCCGTCTGCCGCTCCTGTGTTTCTGCCATAGCTTTCTCTTTACCCCCACCCCATTTCCCCCCAAACCGTCAAACCCAAGCAAAAAAGGCGAAGCCTGCGTGAACAAGTTCACGAACGACCTCGCCTTCTTGGTGAAACGTGCCTCGGCGGGGGACGCTTGCCTCAGTCGCCGCACACCCGCCTCCCGTCCCCGGACATTGAGCCTGCCGAAGCACCGCCCCAAAGGTGTCAGACACCATAGGCGTTTACTTAAGCAGAGCTAAAAACACCCAACCGGGGGATTCTTTTACGAGGGGAATCGGCACAGACAACCATACGTCCTTCCTCAAGAGCCATCCCGGTTTTTCTGCCAGTATTCCCTGATGCCGGTAGCTGTTTTCGCACAGCCATATGAAGTATTTTGATTATTTTATAGCATGAGCGGCTGTGGGAAAAAGATAGGGAACAGAGGTATTGCTATTCATCTCCAATAGGTTGTATACTATGAGATATTAAGGAGCGTTTATGATTGTTGATTATCAATGGGATAGCAGTCTGGAAACCGGCCAGGAAATGATAGATACCCAGCACAAACAATTGTTTGTGGCGATAAATGATCTTTTGCATACCTACCGGCAGGGGAAGGGCAGCGAAGAGTTATCAAAGAGTCTGGATTTTTTAACCAACTATACTATCAAACATTTTTTTGATGAGCAACGGCTTCAGCAAAAATACCATTACCCCGATTATGAGAACCATAAAAAGTACCATGAAACCTTCAAAGAGGAAGTGATGGGGTTTTCGCGGCAACTTATCATGAAGGGGCCTTCTGAGGAACTCATTAATAAGGTCTGTAGTACCATTGGGGACTGGCTCGTAAACCACATCCAGGTCCAGGATAAAAAACTTGCTGCCTATATTAAGGCACAGGATGCGGCGGCCCATTGACCCTGGACAGGCCGGTCCGCCGCCCTTCCTGAGGCTACCCTCTATCTGCCATGACAGTACTTGTACTTCCTGCCTGAGCCGCAGGGACAGGGATCGTTTCTGCCCACCTTGGGTTGCGTCCTGACCACGGTAACGGCTTCCGGCTGGGATCGGGGAGCGCCCTGACTAGCCGCTCCCCGGACCACTGCAAAGGCCCCGAGGCTGCCATGGCTTGCGGACTGTACCGTGGCGGCGGTCCGGGTTTTGACGTCCCGGTCTCCTGCCACCTGGATCCGTATTAAGTGAAGCCGGGAGGCAATCTCCTCCCGAATCTGGTCGATCATGGTGTCGAAAATCTGGAATCCCTCAACCTTATATTCGGTGAGGGGATTTTTTTGGGCATAACTCCTGAGGTATACCGCTTCCCTGAGGGCTTCCATGTTTTCAAGGTGATCAAGCCATTTGCGGTCTACCGCCTGGAGGTACTGCATCCTGATAAAGGCGTTGAGGTTATGCTCCCCAACCAGGGCGGCCTTTTCCTCAATATCCTTTTCCAGGTCCTCGATAATGCGCGGTTCAAGCTGTTCAGGGTTTGGCTCTGCCCCGATCCCTTCAAGGCTTAGGTGATAGGCAAATTTGGTTTTAAGATACTCGATGACATCTTTGAGTACCGCGCCGGAATCCCGGCGCCGGGTATTCTTAAATCCTTCCAGGGCGGTACTCACCATGTCCTTGGTTGCGTCATTTACCCGTTTCTTTAAATCCGTATCCGCAAGGATGGCATCCCGCTGTTCATAGATAAACTTCCGCTGCTGGTTCAGGACATCGTCATATTCCAGGAGATGTTTGCGGATTTCAAAGTTCCGCTCCTCAACCTTCTTCTGGGCTTGTTCGATGCTCTTATTGAGCCAGGGATGATAGATAGGCTCTCCTGGTTCCATGCCGATCTTCGCCATGAGGTTCTTGATGTTATCCCCCCCAAAAAGTCGCATCAGATCATCATCCATGGAGATGAAGAACTTCGATTTCCCCGGATCCCCCTGCCGGCCTGAACGGCCTCGGAGCTGATTATCGATACGCCTGCTCTCATGCCGCTCAGTACCAATCACATAAAGCCCGCCCAGGGTCTTGACTTCCGCATAATCCCGTTTCCACTGTTCATACTCAGCTTTATAGATTTCGGCGTACTTTTCAGGGCTTGGATCGGTCCCTGTCCGCTTACGGGCACGGTGTTCGGGGTTACCCCCCAGCTTAATGTCGGTACCCCGGCCTGCCATGTTGGTGGCAATGGTAACCGACCCCTTGGCCCCGGCCTCGGCAATGATCACTGCTTCCCGGGCGTGGTTCTTGGCGTTCAGCACCTCATGACGCACCCCCCGCCGGGTGAGCAGGGCGGAGATTTTCTCCGATTTCTCAATGGACACGGTCCCCACCAGGGTAGGCTGGCCTTGTTTATAGGCCGCGGTAATCTCATCGCAGAGGGCGTCGAACTTCTCCTTTTCGTTGAGGTAGACCACATCGTCCTCATCGTTCCGGGCAACCGGGAGGTTGGTGGGGATCACCACCACCTCAAGGTTATAGATTTTGCTGAATTCTACCGCCTCGGTATCGGCGGTACCGGTCATGCCGGAGATTTTTGTGTAGAGCCTGAAGTAGTTCTGGAAGGTGATGGTCGCCAGGGTCCGGTTCCGTTGGGCGATTCTGATTCGTTCCTTGGCTTCAATGGCCTGGTGGAGGCCGTCGGAATAACGGCGGCCATGGAGGATACGTCCGGTAAACTCATCCACGATCTGGACCTGGCCGTCCTGGACCACATAATCCACATCAAGGTGAAAGAGCTTGTGTGCCCGCAGGGCCTGGGTAAAGTAGTGGATATACTCAAAATTCTCCTCATCCACGATGGCCCCTTTAATGAGGTTCCGTTTTTGTAGGATCTCCTCAATTTTGGCAAGCCCCGCATTGCTAAAAGAAATGTTCTTGTTTTTCTCGTTGAGTTTATAGTCCCCGACCACCTCTTCTCCCTGGGTCTCATCGGGGTATTCGCCGTTGGCCTTCTTCTTGACCTCATCAAGGGAACCGAGGAGCCGGTCAACCTCAGCGAACTTAAAGGTATCATCTTCGGCCGCGCCGGAAATGATGAGGGGGGTCCGGGCTTCGTCCACAAGGATCGAGTCGATTTCATCCACCACGCAGAAATGATGTCCCCGCTGGACCCGGCTTTCCAGGTCCCGGCACATATTGTCCCGAAGGTAATCAAAGCCGAACTCGTTATTGGTCCCATAGGTGATATCGCAGGCATAGTTCTGCTTACGCCGCTCGTTATCCATGTCCGAAAGGATGGTCCCCACGGTGATTCCCAGGTACGTGAAGACCGGCCGCATCCACTCGGTGTCCCGGCTTGCGAGGTAATCGTTTACGGTAACCACATGGATCCCCTTGCCGGGGATGGCGTTTAAGTAGGCGGCGGCAACACTCATCAGGGTCTTGCCTTCGCCGGTCTTCATTTCCACGATTTTTCCCTGGTGTAACACGATGGACCCCAGGACCTGCACATCGTAGGGCCGTTCCCCCAGGTTTCGCCGGGCCGCTTCCCGTGCTAGGGCAAAGGCTTCGGGAAGCAGACTATCCAGGTTTTCCCCCTGGGTGTACCGTTCCTGGAACCGGTTCGTCATGAGGGGAAATTCCTCCGCCGGGAGCGCCGCTGCCCAGGCTTCCTTTTCATTAACCGCGTGTAATATAGGCAACAAGGCCTTAAGGTCCCGTTCATGCTGGGAACCGAACAAAGCTTTGATAAAATTTTCTAACATAAGACTACTTTAGCCCGTAACCTTGCTGATTGACAAGCGGTTCCTATGTAAGGAGAATTCATGCGGCAATTCAGCACGACCGTTTTATGTGTAGACATACATGTAAGCGGCAGTATGCATGGGAGATGAACCATGTGAGACGTCCAAGGCGTTCTGCAGGACCTTCATGGAGCTGGTTCAGGACGCGCTTCAAATTTCGTCGATGGCGGAAGATTCCACCTATAGCGCAAGCTGGGTAGATGAGGTGGTAACCGGTTTTATGTCGTCAACCAGGCATATCACCAAGCGCTGCAAGGGACGGGCATGGGCATGGTGGCTATCGCACAGGAGCTCCATAAGTACGGCGGCTACCCCTTTCTCGTGTCCAGACGCTGCCAACTCATTGATGAAGATAGAGAACAAGAACTGGACACTGAACGGGGTACAGGAAGTGGTTAGACTGGTGATTGATGAGCAGAACACGCTTTTCGATGCTATGATTAAAAACTTTGAGCTGTATGATGACCTGTACCGGTTCATCTATGAACTACTAAACCGTGCGCTGATGTTCTGCTTTCTCAAACGGCAGGATGATAAACAGCTTGTCATGCATAACCGGATTTTCGAGATTGTCATAAGCAAGTGTACTGTGTTTCCAGAGGGGCAAATCACATAGAAACTATGCTTTTGAGCGCATAAACCGGTACTTGCTCATCAATAACAATGCTAGCCACTGCGCCGACATACTTTCGTTTATCGCCATGAGCATCTGCCTTGCGACGCAACACCGTCATACGCCCAAGATGCTCGTTTACATCATCAATATTGTCTATGCGTATCTCTGGGATATACATCCATCAAAAACGTCATACACGAGGGTATCGGGTTTACGATACCCTGCAAAGGGTTCTTCAGGAAGAAACGTATAAAAAGCTTGATCGTATTCGGGCATGATCCGGAGGAATTGCCGCCGTTTTTCACCGTCTAATTCTAAAAGCACATCATCCAAAAGAAGGATTGGCTTTTTTCCCGTCATTTTAGAGAAACGCCGGGCTTGGGCAACTCGTAAGAGCAGGGCAAGCAGGCGCCGTTGACCAGTGGAGGCTTTCCCTGAAAACTCATGTGCTTCCCGGGTAAAGATATACCGGTCCCGGTGAGGTCCGGAAAGGGTAAGGCTGGAGATCATATCCCTTTCCCGGTGGATCTGTAACAAGGCGATTATCTGATCAAGGGTTGCGTCCTTCCAGGAAGGGGCATACCGGACCCCTATGCGGTCTATGCCGGATACTGCTTTGTAGAGCGGGCCAAAGGTCTCGGAAAAGTCTTGGGCTGCTTTTTCCCGTTTCTCCATGAGCTTTAACCCATACATCGCGAGCTGCGGGTCCAGAGCATCCAGCATGGGAATCGGAGTTCTGATAGTACCGATATGCTCTTTCAAAACGGTATTCCGGGTTTTCAGAACCTTACGGTATTTCCTCAGATCATCCAGGTAAACCGGATCGTAGAGACTCTGGCTTTGATCAAAGAACCATCGCCGGCGTTCAGGGGTTCCGGCGACGAATTCCATGTCCTCATGGCAGAATATGATACAAGGAATCACCGAAAGCAGTTCCTTGCGATCATCTATCGGTTTTCCGTCAAGGGCGATGGTCTTTTTGCCTTTTTCAAAAGTAACTAACACCCGCTCATAGAGGGAAGTATTAAAGTGCGCTGCAACAGCACACCCTGATTCACCGGTACGTACCAGTTCACTATCCCCTACTCCTCGGAACGACGAAGCATAGGCACAGAAATAAAGCGCCTCAAGAAAGTTGGTCTTACCCTGTCCATTTTCACCCACGAGGAAAACGTCCTTTCCTTCGAGGTCAATCTCCGCATTGGCCAAGTTCCGAAATGCGGAGATCCCTAAGGTTTTCAGGCTCACGGCTGCATGGGCATGATGACATGAAAGAAATCTTTCTCAGGTTCCGGCATGATGGTTATCGCCTTACTGGGTTCGGTAAAGTGAATGCTGATTTCTTCATCAGTCATGACCTTGAAGGGTTCCTCGATGTACCGGTAGTTAAGGGCAATGGAGACCTCTTCGCCTTCGTATTTGCAGGGGATATCCTCTTTTGCGGTTCCTATGTCGCTTTCCTCCGAGTAAACCGATATGGTTCCCGAAGCTATCCCCAGGTATATCCGGTGAGACTTCTGTTCTACCAGGAGGGATACCCGTTTCAAGGCATCAAGCATTTCGAGGCGGTTCACCGAGAAGGAATAGCTTTGACTTTCCGGAATAACCCGGCGGTAATTGGGGAACTGCCCTTCGATTAACACCGAAGAAAGATGATATGAGCCAAAATGGATGAAGATGATCTTCTCGGTAACGGAGATCGATATTAACCCTTCGTCTCCGGCCCGTTTTATGATGATATTCAGAATCTTCGGGGGGATGATGATGCCGCTGAAGTCCGGTATCTCAGTACCAACTTCTTTGCTGATATAGGCAAGACGCCTGCCGTCAGTAGCGACCATGGCGATCTTATGCTCTGCCTTCTCAAAGAACACCCCGTTCATGAAGTACCGGGTTTCGTCATCGGAAATGGCGAAAACCGTCTGGGATATCATGCCTTTGAAGTCCTTAATCGGCATGATGAAGAAGGAGTCCATGTCTGGCACGGGAAATTCCGGGAATTTATCGGAAGTAATGCTCTTAAGCTGGAACCGGATCTTTTTAAGGGTCGGTTTGATGGTAACCTTTTGATCATTTTGTTCAAATTCCAGTTCGCCATCGGGTATGGAATTGAGAATTCCCAGGAATTTATCACCGAATACCGTGGTTGATCCTGGTTCAATGACCATTACCGGGACTTTTGTCTCGAAATTGACCTTTATATCTGTGGCCATGATGGATAGGGTATCATTTTCAGCCTCAATATAGATATTGGACAGTATGGAAATAGCATTTTTCGAGGAGATAATTTCCTGAGCCATAGCGATTTCCTTAAGAAGGACATTCCGTTCACATGTGAATTTCATATTCTATCTCCTTTCACGTTGATGGGACTTAATCTTAATGTACTCTATTTTACTTCATCTTGCCTACTCTACTATTACTATTATATATATATATAAAATAGTAGTAGTAGTAGTAGGGTCTGTGGAATTGTGGATAACCCACTTAATTCCTTATGCTGTAAGGAATTAAACTTTCCACAATTTGTGGATAACTTTCCACTTTATCCACTTTATCCACATTTGCCCAAAAGTTATCCACAAGTTATCCACGAAATTCACGAGTTATCCACAGGTTATCCACAGGTTATCCACAATTCCACAAAGTTATCCACATTGGAATTTCGAGTTATCCACAAGTTATCCACATTGGAATTTCAAGTTATCCACAAGTTATCCACATTGGGTATTCAAGATTTGGCCACATACTCCTTTACCATCCTGATCAGGGTTTGTATGGTCGAATCCATCGTGGGATCCGACCGTATCCGGTCTTCAATCTTTTGGCAAGCGTGCATTACCGTACTATGATCCCGTCCGCCAAAGGCCTGACCTATCTCAGTATTGGTAAACTCGGTGATTTCCCGGGTTATATACATAGCAAGATGCCGAGGTATGACAATGGCTTGGGCTTTTTTTTTGCCTTTGAGGTCATTGAATGATAGGTGATGATGGTCCGCCACAACCCGCTGTATCATTTCTATGGACAAGTTGGCCTGTTTGGGTGAGGCAAATGCGTCTTTCAGTTGTTGCTGGGCAGTTTGGACGGTTATGGGTTTGCCCACCAGTTCCGTATAGGCGATAAGTTTGGTTAAGGCCGCTTCAAGGTCCCGGACATTGGAAGAAATATGCTTACTGATCAGGGCGATCACTTCATCAGAGACCGGCACGGTTTGCCGCTGTACCTTTGATTTCAGAATGGCGCAGCGGGTTTCATAATTCGGCGGCTGCAGGTCCACATTAAGCCCCCGTTCGAATCGGGAACGGAGCCGGTCGGTGATTTTTTTCAGTTCCGCCACCGGACGGTCGCTGGTAAATACCATCTGTTTGTTGGCATCGTAGAGGCTGTTGAAGGTATGGAACAATTCCTCCTGAGATTCCCATTTGTTTTCCAGAAAGTAAATATCGTCGAGTAACAGCACGTCGATGAAGCGGTACTTGTTTTTAAAAGCCGACATCTTGTTTTCTCGCAGGAACTGGATAAATTCATTGGTGAAGTTTTCGGCGGATATGTATATTATTTTGCTATCCGACGTATTGTGGATATAGTTACCGATGGCCTGCATGAGGTGGGTCTTGCCGAGTCCAACCCCGCCGTATATGAGATAGGGGTTGTACGCGGTACCCGGATTTTTGCTTATCGCCGTGGCCGCATTAGCGGCGAAACTGTTATTATCCCCGATAATGTACCGCTCAAAGGTGTAGTCTTCTCTGAGCTGGGGATGACGGTCCTTTTTTTCTTGAACCCGCTTGACTACCGGGGCGGGTCTGGGCTGTTCCGGTTCTGTTGCCGAGGCAGTGGGCCGGGACGATGGAACCTCACTGTGCTTGCGGGGGATAACTTCAAACTCAAGGGATACATCCTTACCAATGATCATTTTTAATTTGGTTATAATGCTGTTTTGATACCGCCGCTTGACCTCATCCCGGTAAAATGCTGAGGGAACCGCCAAGGTAATCCCGTTTTCCGTGCCCCCTCGGTACTCCACGAGTTTGAACCACCGGTCGAATTCCTGGTCCCCCAAGTCCTCCAGGAGCTGGTTCATCGCTTCTTTCCAGAATATTCCATAATCCCATTCGTCCATGAACGCATCCTTTTTGGGTAAGTTATCCACAAGTTATCCACAATACAAATTATAATAAAAATGCGCTCATTGTACAGAGCGTAAAAGAGCGTCCTGATAATGAGATGTAATTCTTTATATTATAAGGAATTAGCAATGATATAATACCCGTGGTAAAACAGCACACTGCCGCTGAGTTGTCTCTGAGGGCATAACGAAAAAGTTATCCACAAGTTATCCACATTGCCAATGTGGATAACTTGTGGATAACTTTGGCTATTGTACCGTGTCTTTACTTTTTTGTTCAAGATGCATACACTGAAAGGGTATGAGTTCAGATTATTCAGCCCAAAATATACAGGTTCTCAAAGGACTTGAGGCGGTACGGAAACGGCCTGGTATGTACATCGGGACCACTGGCATCGACGGTCTTCATCATTTGGTCTATGAAGTAGTGGACAATTCCATTGATGAGGCCATGCAGGGGTTTTGCGACGATATTCTCGTGGTTCTTGAAGGAAACGATGTGGTCCGGGTGGAGGATAATGGCCGGGGTATTCCGGTGGATATCCACCTCACGGAGCAGGTCAGCGCCCTGGAATTAGTCATGACCCGGCTCCATGCCGGGGGTAAGTTTGACAAGAAGTCCTATGCGGTTTCAGGGGGCCTCCATGGGGTGGGTGTCTCGGTGGTGAATGCCCTGTCCGAATGGTGCGAGGCCTTTGTGCACCTTGAAGGGAAGATGCACACCCAGCGGTACAAGATTGGGATTCCCGACAGTCCCACCCGGGAAGTAGGACCCACCGACCGCCAGGGCACGGTGATCCGTTTCAAGGCGGATACCTCGATCTTTGAGGCCACGACCTATAATTTTGATGTCCTTTCCAACCGTCTGCGAGAGCTGGCCTTTCTGAACAAGGGGCTTAAGATCACCCTGGTGGATGACCGGCTGCCCACGCCGAAAAGCCATGAGTTCAAGTTTGACGGCGGGGTGAAGAGCTTTGTAGAGTACCTTAATGAGGGTAAGACCGTCCTGTACAAGACTCCCATCTTCATCTCCGGGGTTAAGGACCATGTTGAGGTTGAATGTGCCATCCAGTACAACGATGGCTTCAACGAGATCATGTATTCTTTTGTGAACGACATCAACACCCGTGACGGGGGCACCCACCTTATGGGCTTTCGGTCGGCCCTCACCCGTACCTTGAATGAGTTCCTCAAGAAATCCAAGCAGGCGAAAAAGTTTGATGATACCTTTTCCGGGGAGGATGTCCGGGAGGGGCTTACGGCGGTGCTTTCCGCACGGGTGCCGGATCCCCAGTTTGAAGGCCAGACCAAGGCCAAGCTGGGGAATTCCGAGGTCAAGAGCATCGTGGAAATCCTGGTAAACGAGCAGCTTGAGCTGTTTCTGGATCAGCATCCTGATATTGCCGCCATTGTTCTGGACAAGTCCGTGCTGGCCGCCAAGGCCCGGATTGCCGCCCGTCAGGCCCGGGACGCGACCCGGCGGAAAAACGCGATGGACAGCGCGGGACTTCCCGGCAAGCTGGCTGACTGTTCCGAAAAGGACCCCGCCAAGTGTGAATTGTTCATCGTGGAAGGAGACTCCGCCGGTGGCTCCGCCAAGATGGGCAGGAACCGGCGATACCAGGCCATCCTTTCCCTCTTCGGTAAGATGCTCAACGTGGAGAAGACCCGGATCGAGAAGGTGATAACTAACGAAAAGCTCCAGCCCATCATCGCCAGCATCGGTGCCGGCGCGGGAAACGAGTTTGACGTAACCAAGATCCGTTACCACAAGATCATCATCATGGCCGATGCTGATGTGGATGGTTCCCACATCAGGACCCTGCTCTTGACCTTCTTCTACCGGTACATGACCGAACTCATTGAACGGGGCCATGTATATCTTGCTATGCCCCCGCTCTACAAGATCAGTTACGAAAAGAAAAGTTTCTATGCCTATGATGATGCAGAAAAAGACCGCCTGCTGGTGGAGGCAAAGAAGGACCCTGAAAAAGTGGGGGTCCAGCGGTACAAGGGCCTGGGGGAAATGAATGCTGATGAGCTCTGCGATACCACCATGGACCCGGCTCAACGCAATATCATCCAGGTCCATCTGGATGATGCGGTGGAGGCGGAACGGATCTTCTCGACCCTCATGGGGGAAAATGTGGCCCCCCGCCGGGAATTTATCGAGGCAAACGCCCTGCTGGTGTCTAACCTGGATGTTTGATATTTCCCTGTTGCACATTCCCCGATCGGTTCAATTCATTTGAATTTGTATAAAAAAGGATGATTCATGCAGTTCAGGTCAACCCAATCAAATAAATCGTTGGTTTCTTTTAAAGACGCAGTGCTTCATTGTTTGCCGCCGGAGGGCGGCTTATATGTCCCGGCCTCGATGATGGACATGCGGCAGTTATTTTTGTATATGGATAGCAATACTGCGTATCCTGAACTGGTAGCTACGGTGGCGCCTGTGCTGCTGCAAGGGGAATTGAATCCCTTCTCCGCATCCCGGGTTGCTGAAAGCGCCTTTAATTTTGAACCGGAACTCAAACAACTGGACGAGCGTTTTTCAATATTAAACCTGTATAATGGGCCTACGGGTATTTTTAAGGACTTTGGCATTGCTTTTCTCGCTGCGGTCATGGAAGAACTGCTCAAAAACAGTGGACGGACCATGGTGCTCTCCGCCTCAAGGACCGATACAGGGGTCAGCATGGCCCGGGCGTTTTACCGACGGCAGCATATTACCTCGGTCATGCTCTATCCTTCAGGGCCTATCCGGGGCATTGATCCTGCCACCTTTGCCTCTAACGGGGGCAATATCATTCCCATTCAGATCAAGGGAACCTTCGATGATTGTCAGCGTCTCGTTATGGAAACCATAAACGACCGGCCCTTTGCGGAGCGATACAGCATCACCACTGCCAATGCAATCAACGTAGGACGGCTCTTACCCCAGGTATTTTATTATCTCTTTGCCTTTGTTAAAATAAAGAAATATCTGAAAGGGGATTTGCTGTTCAGTGTGCCTTCGGGCAACTTCGGCAACCTGATAGCGGGGCTTTATGCCTGGAAATTCGGTATGCCCGTCAACGGCTTTATTGCGGCCATGAACGCTAATAATGCCATCGGTGATTTTATCCTGGGTAAGGAATTTAAACCCCGGCCTCTCATTGCCACGAATTCTCCGGCCTTGGATGTGAGTCTCCCTTCAAACTATGAGCGGCTGGTATCGTTTTATGAGGAAGCTCCGGCGGTGATGCGGAACATGATGTTTCCGGCGGCCATTGACGATAAGATTACCGAGGAAGCTATGGAACGGGTCTGGAAAAAGTATGGTATTCTCCTGGATCCCCACAGTGGGGTCGCCTTTGCCGCAGCAGAGCGCTTTTCCGCGTCCCCTGCCTTTAGCGGCCATCTGGTTATCCTGGCCACGAGGCACCCGGCAAAAGAGGCGGAACTGGTGGTAAAGACCACCGGCCAATGCATCGATATTCCTGAACGGCTCAAGAGTTTACGGAAAAAGACGGATCCTATCGCGATTATTGAGCCTCAGCTTGCGGCGCTGGAAGGGGCTATCGCCAGTTGTTATTGAGCTTCTATACTGGCGGTGATTCCGGTCGCCCTTCCGCCCCGCAAGAAGGCGGCGAAGACCCCTGCAAAAAAAGGGTAAAAACATATTCCAAAGGCGATTTTGTCAGTGGAATACGGTTTCCATCGTTATATCAGAACAGAGTTATTCTTCAAGCACCTTCCAGCCGCCCAGCGTCCGGGTCTTCGCGTCAAACACTGCTCCCACCTTGAACAGTTTTTTCCCGCTCACCGTGTAGGGAATAAGATACCCTTTGGTGTCTATCTGCTCTAACGCTTCCTGCACCGCCGCTGCTACTTCCTTTGGCGTCAGCGCCAGTGTTTCTTCTTTTTCCACATTCTGCTCCGTTTTTTTCTTCCGCCGTGGCTTCTTGCCCTGCTTACCCCGCAGCTTGAACTCAAAGCAGTACAGCGTGTCCTTCGTGCTAACAAGCGCGTCCGCT
>JAITNP010000003.1 GCA_031290455.1 Treponema sp.
ATGTACTGACGGGGTGATGAAGTGCCGTAGGGCTTTTCTCTCGCTGATAAATCTGCAGGAGGAATTTATGGCAGAAATGACCGAAGGGACGCATTGGACGAACTCTGGACAAAGACTAGTACTCAGTCATCTATGAAACGGTGAATAAGTATGATAAGCTACAGGTCATAGAATCCAACCGGGGAGGGAAATTATGACCAAGAAATATCGGGTAACGTTGACGGATGAAGAACGGAAACATCTGAGCCGTATTATCAACACCGGGAAACACAGCGCCCAGAAACGAAAACGGGCGCAGGCAATGTTGCTTGCCGATGAAGGGATGATTGACAGCGAGATAGCGGAACGGGTTGAGATGCACCGGCGTGGAGTAGAAGCGTTGCGGCAGCGGTTTGTGGAAGACGGCTTTGAAGCAACCCTGGAAGGGAAACCCGGGGACGTCCGCCGCTTGCAATACAGGGGGAAGATGAGGCAAGGCTCGTCGCGTTAGTCTGTTCCCCCAAACCCGATGGCTATGACCATTGGAGCTTACGGCTCATACGGGATACCTGGGTAACCCTAGAAGGGACCACGACCAAAGAGGTCTCCCACGAGACGATTCGGCAGACATTAAAAAAAACGAACGTAAACCCTGGCAAAACCAGGAATGGTGTATCCCGCCAGAAGGGAACGGTGAATTCGTAGCGGCCATGGAAGATATTCTGGATGGCTATACCCAGCAGGAAGATAGCGCACGTCCCTTAGTCTGCATGGACGAAAGTCCCAAACCGTTGATAGGGGAAGTTCGCACGGAACTCCCGGCTGAACTGGGAACCCCGGCGCGGTTTGATACCGAATAGGTGCGGAGGGGAAAAGATAATCTGAATACCCATACACCGGCCTCATTATATGAAACCTTTGCGCCTGAAGAAATGAAGCGGATTCGTGACCGACTGGAAATCCACCATACCCCCAAACATGGCTCCTGGCTTAACATGGCCGAGATAGAATTAAGCGTACTGAATAATCACGGTTTATCGGCCCGTATTCCGACTATTAGAGTGGCTTTTGACGAATTTCAAGCCAATGGCAACAGGTTAAGAAAAAGAAACCGCAGACAATACGGACTTTTTGTTTAAAATACCGCTTAATCTGTTGACATAAGCAACCCTATTCGGCTTTAGGGAGATGCTGAACGATATGAGCCGGCAACTGTTCCCGTAAAAGCGCAAAAAGCAGGTCTCTGTTTTCCCCGGTTACGTAGTATCCAAAGCCCTGGGACAACAGCTTTTCATCAATGATGCAGTCAAAAATCCGGTCAAGGACCATGTCTCCGGTAGCGATAGTGTGATGAAACACATCGTTAAAACAATCGTTGTTTACGGCAATGTCGTTGATACCCACGAAGTTATAAAAATCACTTATATCAGCGAGTTTTTCCAAAAAATCAAGGTAGCCGTAAGGAATAAAATGCTGGTACTCGGCGATGTGTAGCGGAATGGTAAACACGATCAATTTGATGTGATGTTCAGCGCACAAGTCACGGATCCTCTGAATATCCGCCAGGCCCTGTTCAATACGGTCTTCAATGGGACGCGGTTTGAAGCGCATGACCATTTGGTAGGGAAGATTGTTCCAGTTGTATGGCGCCGGTTCTGTTTTTGCCTTTCTTGCCAGTCCGCCGTTCTCGTAAAACTGTTTTTGGAATTCCGGCGTATTGCCCTTATGACGAATACTGACAAGGATGGAAGAAAGCACCGAGGGATTGCAATACCCGAGCAAAAACTGCCCGTAGCGGACACTGCCCTGTGTAGGATAGGGATTGGTCCCCAAGGTCCTGATGCTTATGTCCGGATCAAGCCAGCCCGATGCAGTATCAATTCCCAGCAATACAAGCGAGGGGATGATTCCCCTTTCGATGAGTACCTGCAGATTTTCAAAATACTCCCGTGGTGTTCCCCAGGCGTGGGTCATGTTGTACCAGCGCAGGGAATCATTGATATGTCCCACATCAAGGGGGGCTACCTTGGAACTTCCCAGAATCAACGCGTCAAACCGGCCGGGATTATCCAGCAGATAGCGCATTTTGATGTAATTTTGATTAGGTGCAACGCCATTATCCCGCACATTTTTATAATGAAACACATTGTAGGGATCAAGAACCCCGGGAAGGACAAAGACGAAAGGAACACACAGTGCGCCAAGGATGAGGGCCTTACGGATAAATTGTTTCATACTAACTCCATTTTTAGAACTACTGTCAGAACTGCTGATAGATGAATTCCTGCGTGTTCGTACCGAATAACACCATGCTGACCAATAGGCACAAAAGCAGGTAGATGAGGTAACGGCAGGGGGTATTCAACGTGGTAACCGCGCAAAAGGCATACTCCATTTTGTGGCGGAAACCGTACCATTCCAGCGCCATCATGCCCACCGCCAGGAGCATTGCTTTTTTCCCCTGTATACCCGCAAGGGTAAAGGGAACGGAAAAATCAGCAATATGCCGCACATAGTCCCAGGCTTGGACGATAGTTTCGGCCCGGAACATAATCAGCCCAAAGCTTACCAGGGTAAAGGTGGCTGCCATTCCCGCAAAATCCTTGAGCGATGGCAGGCCCAGCCGCGTGAAGCCGCGTTTGCGGTTCTTGCCGAATTCGCCGCTGAGGATCAGGGGGATATACAATAACCCGTGGTACAGCCCCAAAGCCGCAAAGGTCCAGTTCGCACCGTGCCACAAGCCGACCAGTAAAAAGTTAACCATGATGGCAAGGCTCAGACCCGCCTTTCCCAGCCTGCGGAAGCGGCTGTGGAGGGGGATAAACACATAGTCGGTGAGCCAGGAGGTCAGCGAAATATGCCAGTTCCGCCAGTACTCGGCAATGGTTCTGCCGAAAAAGGGATAGTTGAAATTCCGGGTGATCCTGAACCCCAGCAGCTTGCCCACCCCGATAGCCATGTCTGAATAACCGGAAAAGTCGGCGTAGAGCTGCAGGGCGTAGAAAAACACCGTAAGCAGCAGCGTAAGCCCGGAACTGGCGGCGATAGTGGTCCATACCGTATCGGTCGCCACAGCCAACTTATCAGCGATCACCATTTTCTTAGCCATTCCCCAGAGCAGCTGCCGGCAGCCATCCACCGCAAGGGCGTAGTTAAAGGTCCGTTTCGCCTGTAATTGGGGCAAAAATACGTTGGGACGGTCAATCGGCCCTGCGGCAAGGGCAGGGAAAAAGGCCGTGTACGTGGCAAAGCTGATAATATCCCGCTCCGGCTCCATGGTATGATCATGCACCTCAACAACGTAGCTGATGAGCTTGAAGGTAAAAAAGCTAAGTCCCAGGGGCATGATGATGTTGAAGGTATGCCGGTTCACGGCCAATCCAAGGGCTGTACACAAATCCGTGAAGGAGGTAATGAAAAAGTTAAGGTACTTGAAATACAGCAGCAGGGCAAGCCCCAGGCATACGCCCAGGGCGGTCAGCACGGACCCCTGTTTTGTCTCCCCGGCTTTACCGACGGCGCGTCCCAGGCCATAAAAAATGCCCGTAATCGCCGCGAGGAGGGGAATCATCTTCCAGTTGGCAATGCCGTAAAAGACATAGCTTGCCCCCAGCAGCAGGATATTTTGCGCCCTTGTTTGTGCTTTGAGGGGGAAGTAATACAGAAAAAACACCGCGCCTAAGAAGAGGGCGAATTCAAGGGAATTGATGGTCATAGCACTACCACCCCGCCCCAGGAAAGGCCGACCCCAAACCCCGCAAGCAGCGTTTTCATTCCCGGACGGTACACGCCGGACTTCAAGGCCTCGGAGAGCGCAATCGGGATGGTGGAGGACACGGTATTCCCCACTTCCGATATATACAGGTAAAACTTTTCTGTGCTGATATGCAGGGCTTTTTGCAAAAACTCCAGCATATATTGATTGGCCTGATGAAACACAAACAGGTCAATGCTGTCCTTGGGGAGCTTGTTTTTTGCCAACACGCCGGCTACCAGCGGGGGAACCGTTTGAAGGGTAAAGGCGAAGATCTCCCCGCCGTTCATGTAAACATGGTCATCTGATACGGGGTTATGGTTTTCATCCCATGTCAGGGTGTTTGCTTTTTGAGGATTCCGGGCGCCACCGGTTTTGACTATCAGGTGTTCTGCGCCGGAGCCATCGGTTCCCAGACAAAAATCACCGATTTCCGCAAAGCCTGCGGTCCCAATCAGGGTGGCGGACGCGGCGTCCCCAAAAATCGTGCGGGTTCCCTTATCATGGGCATGGAGCCGCTTGGTGTAGGTTTCAGCAGTAAGGAGCAGCACCTGGCGCGCAATCCCCGCGGCAATCAAGCCCTTTGCCAGGGACAGGCCGTATATATAACCGGAACAGCCCTGATTAAAGTCCAAGGCCCCGGTGTTTTTGGAAAGTCCCAGCCGGTCCTGGATGATGCAGGCCGAAGCGGGAAGCGCATAATCCGGACTTTGGGTACAAAACAGGAGGTAATCGATCTCGGCCTTGTCAATACCCTGGGCGAAGAGATTCAGCGCTGCCTGTATTGCCATATCCGCGGCAGTTTCGTCCTGGGCGGCAATATGACGCTGGTGTATCCCGACTTTTCCGGCTATTTTTTCAGCCTCCCATTCGGGAAACTCCTGGGCCAAATCTTCGTTGGTTAAAACCCTTTGGGGCAGATAGTAGTCCAGGGCCGTGATGTATGTTTTCATAACAGGGTATAGCCTCCATCCAACACCAGCGCAGAACCGGTCATCCAGGCGCTTGCCCCGGACAACAGATAGATCACCCCGTAGGCGACCTCCTCGGGCCTGCCGTACCGTTTGAGGGGATAGCGTTTCTTGTCTGCTTCAAGCTGTTCCGGCGTAATCACGCCGGCGTCAACAATGGGGGTTTCCACCATCCCCGGATTCATACTGTTTACCCGGATACCCTTCTGGGCTAAATCAAGGGCCATATTTTTCATCAAACCGTTGATCGCGCCCTTTGAGGCGGAATACACGGCATTACCGGCCCACACACACCCGGAACCAGAAATTGAGGATATAAAAACGATGGAACCACCCTTCCTCAGCTTCTTTTCCCGGACCAGCCGGGCGGACAGCAGCGCCGGGGCGGTGAAATTTACTGCCATTACCTCATCCAGGGTTTCCCGGTCCACAAAGGGGAACAGTGTGGTTCTGGTTAACCCCGCGCAATGCACCAGCCCGTCCAGCGCCGGTATACGGGCGATTAATCGAATGTGGTCTTCTTCGTCGGACAGGTCCGCGGCAATAAGCGTATGAGCGTCCCCTTCCATGCGGGAGAGGGTTTCCCTAAGCCGCTCCTCATTACGGGCAGTAATCAACACCCGTGCGCCGGCACGGGAACATTCGACGGCGACCGCCCGGCCTATGCCGGAGGACGCGCCGGTAACCAGCAGGGTTTTTCCTTCCAAGGTAAACGGATTATGCATACCGCCTACCCTTGCATACTTTTCACAATAGCGAACAAGTCTTCAATCGTTTTAGCCCGCCGTATGTCCGCGCCCTTGATGGTAACGCCATATACTTCGTTAATCATGCCAATAACCGCCAAGATGAGCATGGAACTCCATTCGTCCAGCTCTTTAAACTCGGTATCAGCCCTGAATTCCTCCAGGGCGGTTTCATCAAATTGGCCCGCAAATTTCGAGATAAAATCCTGTAATTCCATGGTGGATCCTCCATATCAATCAAAAATACAACTGAATAGATTGTTTTAATAAAATACCTATTTATACAATTCTTGTCAATTGATTTGATTTGAAATATCTATTTTATAACTTTATAAATAGGAATTGATGATGACGGATATAAGACAAGTGCTGGCTTCTAATATAAAGTTGCATAGAAAAACCCTTGGACTATCCCAGGATAATCTTGCCAATGAGATAGACACCGCCACCGGATATATTGGAATGATTGAACGGGGAAAACAATTTCCTTCACCCCAAATGCTGGAAAGGATTGCCCGGGCATTGCATGTGGATACGCCGGACCTGTTTGCCGTAAAACCCTTTTACCTTGATTCAATCCAAAAATTGCATCATGATCTTTTAGCCGCCTATGAAGAAATACTCACTGAAAAGCTCGGTAAATTGGGAGATGACTAATATCCCTCAATAACTTGACAAGAGGCGGGAAGGGAGGAGAGGGAAGGAGGCAACCACATGAAACAGAAGAACTCATGGAACTAATGGATGAGTTTTGGGAAGCGGCACTAGTATCCAGTCAGTGATGAAAATGGGAATGATGGGACGAGTAACAGAAAAAAGAATGTAACCGCAGAGGACACGGAGGAACGCAGAGAAAACCAAAGATTTGAAACAAAAACTCCG
>JAITNP010000008.1 GCA_031290455.1 Treponema sp.
ATGTACTGACGGGGTGATGAAGTGCCGTAGGGCTTTTCTCTCGCTGATAAATCTGCAGGAGGAATTTATGGCAGAAATGACCGAAGGGACGCATTGGACGAACTCTGGACAAAGACTAGCCCCAAGGTAAACCCCGTCAAACCGGGTTTTTTCGCCCGCAACGGCTTTGCTATGATCTCCTTTGACGACCTTTCCGCCGCCTTATCCGTTCCTCTGCGGATGCTACTCACAAAATTCCGGAAGAAATCATCGGCGAACTGGTCCGCAAGGAGGCTGGCCTCGGTGTGATGAGCCGCAGCCGCCGGTACGTTGGCATGAGCGCCGGTAGTGGCGGCGCGGACATTTCGCCATGCACCGGTATCGGCAAGCCATGTAGACATGGCGTCCCAGGCCATTTCCTTGAGTATACGGGTGAGCGGTTCCATTCGGGATATCTCCCTGATGCCGGGGAATTGGGATTTTGACACCGGTAAGCGGATTGATCGCCATATCGTGCCGTGTACCGGTATCAATGATCCATACCGATAGCGATAACTGGAATATCGTTTATAACTTTTCATGGAATCCTGCTACTTTAAACCTGCCTGTTTTAATATATTCTGTATAGTCCCATACGGAATATACTTTTCCCGAAACGCCGGCGTATGACCTCTGGGTATAAATCCAGTTTTCCGCAGTAGAAACCTATCGAAAAAGAGCTTAACGCTCTCGCTTATTACGTAAATTTTATCCTGCACCAGCCAAAGCAAAGCCAAAGAATAAAAACGATATCTAATCTAGACATCAATCGTATCAATTTTTTCCCAATCAATCAAGTGGTCTGCTTCTGCGATGTCGATGAATTTGAAATCATCGAGTAATTTTTTTAACGTACCAAACGAGTCTGACAGTCCCACGCAGGACTCAAATTTACGGATGAGGAGCATATCTTCAATCATCGGTTGCTTTGCGTCAAAATTCCGTGGGTGCGGATAGATCATTACGTAGGGCGTCTGCTTTGCCCAATGCTTGATCGGGGATACTGAAACAATCTAAAATAACCGCCTCCTGAATAGATCAGCGGCTTTCCCAAAACGGTGGTGTTTATATTGAATCAACCCGGGACCGTCAACTTTATATGACGGAAACCCGCCGTGAGCGTGGGGTGCGGAAAAAACGAAACAATCAACCTTGAGGGGTTCAAAACGATGGTTGATACACGAGGTAAGGCTATTGTAAGAGACAATAAAGTGCCTGTTCTACCATCAGGTATGCATCAGGACCCCTGCTTTCCACTGACGCCCCCGGTCGAATTCGTTTAAAAACATACCGAAAGATGTGCAGCCCGGGGACAGCACCACCACATCCCCCGGAGCGGCGGCTTCGAGACTTGCCTGGACCGCCGCACCCATCCCATCAAAGGGACCGCGGTAGGAAAGCCCTGCCCCAGCCAGCAAGGTCTTCAGTTTTTCGCTGCCGGTTCCGGCTAAGAGAATACGAGCTTTGGCCTTGGCCGCTCCCTGAACCAGGGGGGTGAAATCCAGGTTCTTGTCGGTCCCGCCGGTAACCAGCACCACCGGTGCATCAAAGGCAGCGATTGCGGCGGCAGCGGCCTCGGGGATGGTGGCGGCAGTATCATTGTAGAAACGAATACCCTCCGCTTCATGGAAAAATTCCAGCCGGTGTTCAATGCCGGGAAAAGTCCCCAGCGCGTCCCGGATGCAATCCGGGGGGAGGCCCAGGTCCAGGAGGGCCAGGGCCGCGGCAAGGAGGTTCCTTTTCTGATGGACCCCGGGAACCAGGACCTGGGATGGAAGGACCTCAACCGGTTCATCCAGAGGAAGCCGGGCAAGGCCGGGGCCATGGGGACCGGTGAGCCAACCTCCGGCAAGATCCCCGGGGAGAGGGGTATCGGCGTATACCAGGGGCCGGGCCGGGCTTTCTCTGAGGAAGCTCCGGCCCCAGTCATCCCAGGGGGCGATGGTTACGTCTTGGCCATCCTGTCCTTGGTAGATGACCCGCTTATCCGCGATATAGGCATCCATATTCCCGTAACGGTCCAGGTGATCCGCCATGATGGCGGTGAATACTGCGGCCCGGGGTTTGAGGAGCGCCTGGGCATTTTTCTGGCGGCCTGTAAGGTCCCCAAGCTGCCAGCTTGACAGCTCCAGGACCACATCATCTTCAGGGGTTAAGGCATCCACAAAGGTGAGGGGCGAAACCGTGATGTTTCCCCCCAGGTACGCCTTCCCCGGGAGCATCCCCCGGTTGCGCCCCTCCTGCAGCGCCCAATGAAGAGCCGATGCGGTGCTTGACTTACCCTTGGAACCGGTAACCGCGATAAGCCGGGCAGGGGAATCGGCTAAAAACAGGGAAATATCCGTTTCTATGCGCCGGGCCGCGTGGAGAAAGGGAGAGTCCGGCCTGACCCCGGGGTTTTTAATCACCATATCGGCTTTTTTAAAATCTGCCATATCGTGATGCCCCAGGACGTAGCGAATGGGATGAGCGCCGGACTCGGCTTCACCGCTGATGGCCGCTAGTTTTGCTATGGATGGGGCCAAGATCCCTTCATCCCGCATATCCGTAACCGTAATCCCTGCCCCCCGGCAGGCAAGATACCGGACAGACTCCAGACCGCCCCCATGCAGCCCCAGGCCCATCACGAGGACCTGCATACCGGCATATTTATTCTTCATGATAAAACTCCTATGATATAGTAACGATAGGGGGTATCTTATGCAAAGATGGATTACTACACTATGGATTGCCTATGATGCCGGTTGAGATTGAAGCGCCGGTATCTGTGCTGGATGCATCGGGCAGGCTGATACATGGTGGATGGGCCCGTGCGCCCTATTTCCAATACAATCCCGGCTTGATCCGTGCGTCTCGCCGGCGGGTCAATGAATCAGACCGGTACATCATTTTTTCCACCACCCATTTAGTCATCCTTGAGGTTCTGGATAGCGGCTATGTAGGCTCCAGCAGTATATCCGTCATTTCTCTTAAAGATAAGAAACGGTCCACCCAAATGTATCATACCCCCTTTCCCCTGGGAAGTTTCGAGATGCCCGAGAGTAGTGAAACCGGTTCGGTGAGGATTAAACTAAAAAAAATGCGGATTGATTTCATTACCATGAAAGAGGGCTTCAGGATCATCAAAGCGGATATCCCTACCTTCGGTCATCACTTGCGGCTGCGGGGCGAGGTGGTATTATCAGTACCCAAGGGGGCGGAATCCATGGTTACCCTCATGCCCTGGCGGAGAGACAAAAACGCCTTCCGTTATTCCCGGCGCTCCCCCTGGTATATTGTTGAAGGGGTCATCCAGTTCGGCCCCTCGGAGCTGATATTTACCAAGGGAAAGGCCTGGGGGATCTTTGACTGGTCCAGGGGGGTCAGGCCCCAGGAGGATGTACGGTACTGGGCGGCGGCCTGTGGATTAAGCGACGGCAGACAGGTAGGGTTTAATGTCGGGTATGACTCTTCTGATTCGAGGCAGGGAACGGAAAACGCCTTCTTTCTCGATGGTAAACTGCATAAACTGGATCAGGTTACCTTTCATATTTCTCCCGTCAATTGGCTTGAACCCTGGCATTTTACCAGTAATGATAACCGCTTGGAAATGTTTTTTACCCCCCATCAGGAACAGGAAGAGCTGAACCGGATGATTTTTTATTCTCTCAAGCGCAGGCAGGTATGTGGTTTTTTTTCAGGAAAGGTCGTGCTTGATGATGGCCCTGCATTGGAATTTCAAAACATCACCGGTTTTGCGGAGTGGCGGAAGACTCGGTTCTAGGTACCGGGTTTTATGGTAATTTATGGGGTTCTTTTTACATTATTGATATTCTCTCAGGATTGTACTATACCTGAATTAACGTGGTGTTATCACAAGAGGAGGAAAAGTAATGATGAAACATCGAATATCATTTGTTTTTTTTGCAATGCTCGCGGGATTTTTGGTGATATTCCTGACCGTTATGGTGGCGCTTAATGTACCGTATATTGTGGATTCCAGGCTCCCATGGATGCTTAAAGATGTTGTTCAATCTTCAGCGTTCTTGTGCTGTACCTTAATCGTGCTGATTCTGGCTGCCGGCGGAATACTCATGGGTTGTATGGTTACGTTGATTTCTAACCAGGCGGTTATGAATATCAAAAAACATTGGTCTCGTATACTGGAAAAGGAAGTTCACAAGGTATGTTCCCCCCAGCAAGAACGGAACAATGAAATTACCGAGATGTTGAATGCGATGCATGTCTCTATTGCAAGAATAAAAGAAGCATCCGAGAAGATGAAAGCGCAGGCAAAACACATTGCCGAGATAAATAAAAAGTTAATGGAAGATACTCACCGCATCATCTCCCGGTCTGAATCGGAACTTTTATGGGATGGTGTGCAATTTATTTCCCCCATTAGCTTGGTTAAGTCGAATACCCTGATATTTCCGGAACGGTTTGTCGGAACCACCAAGCGGTGCAGGCAAGGGGAAAAAACAAATCCTCCCAAGCTATTACTGCTTCCCCCTGCCCGGGATACCAGTGATGGTACGACAGAAACCTAATTCCCCCAGGGCTTGCTCGGCTTCCGTAATTTCATCGTAGGGTCTGATTGCATCGGCATAGATGATTGAATTTTCATGGCCTTTTCCCAGCAACAGGACCACATCCTTTGGCTTGGCGAGGGAAAATGCCTTCCGTATGGCGGCAGGCCGATCGGGAATCAGGAAGAGGTCTGCTCCCCGGGTTCCCTGGGGAATGCCTGCGGCAATCGCTTCCAGTATATCCAGGGGAACTTCCCCCCGGGGGTCCTCGTCGGTCAGGATGACGATATCCGAGTAGTGTGATGCGATCCGTCCCTGTTCGCTCCGTTTCTTGGTATCCCGTTCTCCCGCAGAACCGAAGAGGCTGATTATCCGTCCCCCATTTTTATGGTTCTGTTCCCAGAGGGGGGGGAAAATGGTTTCAAAAGAAGAAGGGGTATGGGCATAATCAACCAGTACCTCAAAGGGCTGGCCCTGTTGGATCCTGGTCATACGTCCCCGCACGGGTTTGAGGGCGCTTACCAGAGGGATAAGGGTGTTTACCGGCACCCCAAGGAGTTCCGATAGGGTAAGCAGCGCGGCCAAAACATTCCCCGCATTGAAGGCGCCGGGGAGCCGGTCCTGTATTTCCAGGATTTTGCCGGTCCGGCGGACCAGAACCCGGTAGTGGTTTCCCGCGGCAGTATCTTCGATGTTCTGGAGGGAAAGATCCGCTTCGGCGCCCCGGGTACTGTAGGTATAGGTTTTATGCCTGGTGGCAGCGGCAAAATACCCGGCGCTGGGATCATCCCCATTGACAACGCCAAACACAGGAATCCCCTGGCTGCCCGCTCCTGAAGGCTCCGGTGTGTGCACCAGTTTATGATGATCGTATTGATCAAGGGACCGAAAAAGGTTGGCCTTATCTGCCCGGTACTGTTCCCAGGTTCCGTGGAATTCCAAGTGTTCGTGGGTTACGTTGGTTATGATCCCAACATCGAAGGCCACGTCTCCCAGGCGGTTTGTCCGGGGGGATAACCCATGGGAACTGGCTTCCAGGACCGCGTAGGCTGCGCCGTGGTCCCGCATAGCGGCGAGGAGTTTATGGACCGTCGTTGCTTCCGGGGTGGTCTGATGTTCAGGGTTCCAGTATTCAGCCTCCCCATCGCCGTACTGTACGGTGGACACAAACCCGGCTTTTTTCCCCAAGAGCCGCAAAAGCTGGTACACGAGGTACACGGTGGTGCTTTTCCCCTCGGTACCGGTTACCCCGATGATGGCCATGTGCCGGGAAGGGGAACCGTAAAACCCATCCGCTATCGCGGACATGGCAAACCGTGTATCCCGTACCCTGAGATACCCCGTCCCCTGGTGATAGGAGGAAAGGACATCCTGATGGATAATGACCGACGCGCCCCGGTGGATGGCATCGGGTATGAAGGTGTGGCCATCGGTGTGCTGTCCGGGCAGGGCAAAATAGAGGTTCCCCGGTTTAACCGTGCGAGAATCGTAAGCCAAGCCCGTAACAAGGGGATCCGGCGAAGGGGCGACAACCTCCTCGTCTTGTTTTGGTAGGTACGTTTCGATATACCCTGCTCTTTGGGCAATATCGGCATTAAAAAAATCGGATAAACGGTGTTCCATAACGCATTGACCCCTGCTATTTTCCAATGATCCTTGAGACCGGCACTACCGAATAGCCTGAGTGGGACAGCGCATCCAGCAGCACGTTGATCCGACTGAAGAGGTAATCATTCCGCCCACCGGGGAGAAGTCCCAGCCGTATGGGGATGATAGAACCAGGCTGTTTTCCTATCATGATACGATCAACCATTTCCGATGCCGAATACTGGGATATGCCGATCTGCTTCGTATCCTCCCGGCTCACCCAGTCCATGGGGTCTACATCCCGTCCCAGGGTTTTATACCCCGCCTCAGCGGCAGCGGAGATTATTTCCGGTGACAACGCATAATAGGGGGGATGCCAGAGGAGGCTGAGTTCGCTACCGGTGGCGCGATAAAACTCCTCCTTATTCCGTGCCAGCCCCCGGGCAATAAAGTCCCCCTGGTAATGGGTTTCGGATATATTGATAGGGAGGAAAAACATAGAAGCCGTTTCATGTCCCGCGTCGGCAATGGTTATGGCCGCCAAGGGGTGGCGCCGGATGAATTCACCGTTCAGGAAAAAGGTCGCCTTGACCTTAAAACGCTTGAGGACATCCAGCACTTCGAAAAGCCCGGTGGTATCATCGTAGAGGTCAAAACAGAGGGCTACCTCTAGGGGGCCGGTTCTGGGACCATTGGTAATTAACGCCCCTGCACCTCCACTGGTACTCCCGGTAGTAATACGGATTCCCGAGGATTCCCCGAGTTTAAGGTATTCCCCCTTGGGAACAAGGGGCGGCATAGGAACTGGTAAGGTAATATTTCGGATCATAGGAAGATTTTCGTACGGACCGGAATCCTGTGCTTCCAGGTACACCTGATAACGCCCTGAACCGAGGGACGGGGCGCGAACCCTAGGCTCCCGTATCGCTACCCAAGGAAGCACACGGTTACTCACAAACCAGGTACCACCACTTTTAGCGAGGATGCGTCCTGTTTTCTCCTCAAAACCAAATTCCTCGGCAGAAGCAAGGCATATCAGATTCCGTGCATTGGAGGCGTCCCGCTGCTTTGCAATTTGGATCCGTTCAATCCGAACCGTATCCCCGATAATAAACTCATTATTTCCCATCCACAGGCAGGAAAAGGCAGGAAAGCTGCTGATGGTCTGTAACACATTCCACGTAAGATAATCATACAGGACAATACCCTGCTCCCCCCAGAAGAGGACCTTGGTCCCGTCCGGGGAAAGGGCTACCCGGGATCCTTCAGGAGAAACCAAGGGTACAAAGCCATGCTCCCTGCCGACCCCGGTATTCAAACGGTACACCATAATACCGGCGCCGTCTTTTTTGAATACCGAGGCAATCACCGTGATCACCCCATTGGGAGACCACAACACCCTGAGGTCAAAACAGGAAAGCGGCATCATCAGGTAGGGCAGCGCAGCACCGTAATCGAGATTGTAGTCATCGAATCGCAGGGGATAAAAAAACACATTACGCCTCCCCTGGGAGAACACGAGAGATCGGGAATCCGGAGCAATCATGAAAGTATCACCATTCGGGTCAAAGGTGAAAGGAATCGTGCCCACCACCGTGGATAGTTCAAGAAAATCAGTGTATACGGTCCGGGTAAAAAGTTCCGCCCCCCGGACCCGGTACACCGTGGACCCCTGGAGGTAGAAGAAATCTCCCGTCTTTCCCCACTGCACGGAATTGATGGCCCCTTCCCCAATCAACCGGTATCGTTCATCGGTTACCCCAGCGGACGCCCCGGATACCGGATAGTAGTACAGTTTTCCTCCCCGGACATACACAAAAACCTGGGAATCGGGACTCCACCCCGCGGGAAAAGCGGTATCAGGGCGCTCGATAGTACGGGCAATGGTCGTTTTTGCCCCTGAAGCCACTTCGAGGAGCACCAGATTCCCGTAGGCAGCGGTAAGGGGTTCCATCAGGAGGATCCATTTTCCATCCTCCGAGGTAGCGATATCCCCTACCCGTCCACCCAATACCGGTGTCCCCTGGGTAAAACCGGGGATCCCCGGAATGGCCCGGGGAAGGCCCCCGGAAACAGGAATCCGGGTGGTGCCAAACATATTCCGCACCTGCAGGGTTTTGCCCTGTTCAATCAGATCAAGGTTCTCCGGAAACGCCGTGATCTGCTCAAGGACCAAATCCGTCAGGCGGGATATGAAAAGCGCCCCTTGACGGGAAGCCCCGCCGCTTTTGGAATCAGCCCGAAAAAGGAGCCGGTTATCGTCGGATACATCAAGCCCGCTAAAGCCTACCTGAGCCATCACCTCGGATATGGGGAGCCATACCATGAAAAAGAGCAGATACCACCATATCCGCATCCCGGCTCCCTGACCGATCTTATCGTTTATCGCTTTCATTTTTATGACATAAAAAATCATCCAGTTCCTGTTCCATACCAGTTAAGTCCGCTTCTAGTTCCTGCAGCCGCCGTATGGAATATTGAACCTTTTTCCGCCACAACCGTTCACAGGTTTTATCCAGCACCGTTTCAAAGGCTGAATTTTCGGAAATTGTTGTCGATCCCTTGTTAGAAGTCATAGCCTCAGTGTATCATCTCAAGCACAAAGCCGCAAGCCCGTACTTTCATTTTTTTTCTGCATCATCAGTCATATTTCCTGCAATATTCATGGAAACATCCGAAGAAACATCAACAATTTTTGATCCTTTATTATCAATGGCCTTTATGAAAGTTACCACTGCAATAAACCCAATGAGTATTAACACAAGCTTTCGCATACTGCCCCCCTATCAAGGCCGACATAAATTTGAATAGAGTATAGTTTCATGAATTAAGGTAATCAAGGGGATTAACCGCCCGGCCGTTCTTATACAGGGCAAAATGAAGATGCGGTCCTGTGCTGTAACCGGTACTGCCCACCTCCCCTATTTTTGCGCCTTGGGAAACCGAGGCTCCCTGGGTTACTGAGATGACGCTCAGGTGGGCGTACATGGTCTGATATCCGCGGCTATGGGATATGATGATATATTTGCCGTACACCGAATTCAGTCCCACCGAAGAGATCTTTCCCTCCATGGCCGCCTTTATCGGGGTTCCGGTACCGGCCGCCAGATCCACCGCCGCATGATACCGTCTGACCCCGGTAATAGGATCTTTCCGCCAGCCAAAAGGCGAGGTAAGCCGCCCCCGGATGGGATAAATAAAGAGATCCCCCAGCACGAGCCTCATATCCTCACTCCGCATCTTGGCGCCGGGAATAAACATCACCGCCCCTGGATTGATAGTTTCGCTTTGAATATCATTGACATCCAGAATAACTTCCAGGGGAACCCCCATGCCCGCGGCAATTTTAGAAAGGCTATCCCCCTTTTTTACCGTGTAGGGAATACCGTCCATGTTGGGAATCCTGAGGATATCCCTTTCCCGGAGTAGTTTCGCGTTGGCGATATTGTTGGAGGCGATGATGGCATCCATGGAAATAGCGTGGTTGACGGCAATCTTCGATATCGAATCCCCTTTCTGCACCACATAGGATTCCCACGCAAAGGTTTCCACCAAATTCAAGGGAATATCCTGGGTCAAAGGAGCCGGAGTGGACAGTCCTGTGTAAGCAACCAAGTTTTGCTCAATCCCCTTATCCGCTCCCGGGGCTAACCGATAGGCCCCTCCAAAAAAGGAAGTTAACAGGCCCTGTTGCCAGTTCAGGGCTAAAAAGGCAAAAACCACCACCCCTCCCAGGGCGATGATTATCAGCAAGACCGGCAACACCGGGGTTTGTTGCCCCGGGACCGTTTGTTCTTGCACCTGGGGGATGGTTTTAGAAAGCGACGATAATGCCGGCATAGCAAAACGCGAAGGGGTCGTGGAGATCGGACGGGACAGTCGGCCAACTACCGAGCCAGCCTCTTTTTTATAATACTCCCGCCCATGAACCGGTTTCTGTTTAACCTGTTCGATAGCGGTAATACTCGTTGGAGATGCATAACCCGATAATTTATACAGTATCGGTTTCTGCTCTTGAGTCCGGGTTAACGGAGAAGATAGCCTACGGTGATTAATATGCTGCTGACTGAGGATCGTATCCATACCTGGTTTATCGACATAATGTACCAGAATGATTATACTTGCTTTATTATGGAAGCTGTTATGGATAAAGAGCAATCCTTACAACCCGGAGGGGCAATTTTGGGGGCATGTGTCGCGGCCCTTTTATTGAAGCTTTTTTTGTTTGATTTTATGATCGTTGAAGGACATTCCATGATACCGGCGCTTAAACCTGGTTCCGTGCTGCTGGTCGATAAACTGGCCTATGGGTTACGGCTTCCCTGGTCCGATACCTATCTGCTGCGGTGGTCCCTGCCGCACCAGGGAGATGTGGTGGTTTTTTATACGCCCACGGGGAACCTGGCGGTAAAACGCTGCGCCGCCCTTACGGAAAGACACACCTTCATTGCCTTGGGAGATAATAGTCTGCAATCCTATGATTCCCGTTCCTATGGTCCTATCCCGGTGAACAATATCATAGGAAAGGTCAGGAATTGACATGCCCCCTACTAACCGAAGGCTGCACGAACGGGTCAGTAAAGAAAAAAATAGTTTTTCTGATGGCGTTTTTTCCAGCCGACAGGAAACCGCCGGACGAAAGGAACCGGAGGAGGGAAAAAAGCCCCATATCAAACGGCGATTTTTCTGTTTTTTTGCCCTGGTTACCGCCGCCACCTTTGGGATGTTACTATGCTACGCCCTGCTCATGTTGAATCCCAGTCATGAAGGAATCTCCATACCGGCCAAAAACCTTGCGGAGCGGGGACCCATCCTCGACCGGAACGGACGCATCCTGGCCATTCAGACCCGGCTCGGTAACATCAGCGTGTGGCGGCCTGAAATAACCGACCTGGAACTGTTGAGCCAGGAACTTGCTCCCATTCTGGACATTTCGGCCCGGGACATTCGGAACCGGATTAGTTCCGCTCCCAGCGATTTTATATACCTTAAAAAACAGGTTAATCAGTCTACTATCAATAAAATGGAAGCCTACGCAGGACGCCTGCAGGGAGTCAGCATTGAGCCGATTATGGGGCGTATTTATCCTGAACGGAACCTTGCCAGTCAGATCATCGGGTTTGTGGGGGATGAAAACAACGGCCTTGAAGGGATTGAATACGCCTTTGAAGCGGAGCTTGCCCCTGAGGGCGCTCAGAATGGCAAGCAGGTGATGCTTACCATTGACGCCAATGTGCAGCATATTCTGGAAGAAATAGCGGAACGAACCTTAACCGAAAATAAAGCCGAAGCGGTGATGCTCCTGGCCATGGACCCCCGCACCGGGGATATCCTCGGTTCCGCCTCCGCCCCGGGATTCGATCCCAATAATATCCGATCATCCACTGAAGTGGCCCGGATGAATAGGCCGATGATCTGGGCCTATGAACCCGGTTCGGTGTTCAAAATCTTTTCGCTTTCCGCCCTGATTGATTCGGAGGCCATCTCGGGGGACAGTGTCTTTGTCTGTAATGGCCATTACGAACGGACGACGAACCTGGGAGAACGGATCAGCATTAATTGTCTTTCCGCCCACGGAAGGGTAACCGCACGGGAAATCATCACCTATTCCTGCAATGCCGGGGCAGCCTATGCGGCGGATAAGATCGGGGCCATTGCCTTTTATGAACTTATCAAGAATTTCGGATTTGGTTCCCGGGTGGGGGTGGGAACCTCCGGGGAAACCGCGGGGTTTTTCAGACCCGTGGACCGATGGTCCGACCGGTCCAAGCCGACCATTGCCATGGGGCAGGAAATATCCGTCTCTGCCCTGCAGATGCTCCAGGCCGCTTCGGCCATTGCCAACGACGGTATCCTGATTCCGCCCCGAATCGTATCCCGCATCCGCTCAAATGACGGAGAGACCGAACAGGAGTATCAATCTGGTACGCGCCGGCGGGTCCTCAAGACCGCAACCGCCCGGGCCATGCGGTCTTATATGACGGATGTTACCTCCGGCACCGGTACGGGCTGGCGGGCTAACATGGGGGACCTGTCCATGGCCGTCAAAACCGGTACCGCCCAGATCACCGATTCCACCACCGGGGCGTATTCCGACACCGATTATATCGCAAGCTGCATGGCCATGCTCCCGGCGGACGCCCCCTCCCTGATACTCTACTTGGCCATCGTAAGACCCCAGGGACCCTCCTATTTAGGGGGCCGTATTGCCGCCCCCATCATCCGGGATACTGCAGAAGCCCTGGTGGATTACCTGGGCATTCCCCGGGGCAGAAATCCCCAGGTAACCCATTCCGGTTCCATTACCGTACCCAATGACACCCCCCCGGCGATAGGCGATAGGGTCCCGGATTTTTCAGGCTATGCCAAACGGCAGCTCATGCCCCTGCTCCTCCGGGATGACCTGCACATCGAAATACATGGGGAAGGCTGGGTTACCCACCAAAGTCCACCGCCGGGAACCCCCCTGAAGCCGGAAACGACGATTATCCTGGAACTAGAATAGAGCCGTGCAAGGGGGTGCAATTGCTTTTTTACGGAAAGTACCATACATTATGATAATATTTATGTATTAAGGAATAGCTTATGGCAGATAGTGATAGATTCAAATGGGATGAACGATACGCCGTTGATATCCCGATTCTGGACGATCAGCACAAGACATTTATCAAAATGACCAACGATCTCTATGAGAACTGTCTCCAGGGTGGTGATGTGGCAAAACAGTATCTCTTGGAAACGGTCCAGCAGGCGGCGGAGTATGCAAAGACCCATTTCGCGATGGAAGAACAGATTCTGGAAAAGATACAGTACCCTGCCTTGGCGACCCATAAAAAGGAACATGAAGCCTTTATTCGGCAAGTCCTGCATCAGGTAAAAGAATTTAAGGCTGGCCATACCGTGGTTCCCTATACCTATGCCCAGTATCTTAAAGAATGGCTCCTAACCCATATCGCGGTATCGGATAAACAATACAGCCTCTATATTAAGTCCCTCAAAAGACAAAATATCCTGGAGTCACTGATTTAAGGCTCCGGGGGACCTTCAGGAATCTCGAATACCCCTTCCAGGATGTGCTTGGGCTGGTAGGGAAAGCGGGGAATGTCCTGAAGGCCGGTAACCCCGGAAAGGACCAGGATGGTTTCGATTTCCGCTTCCACCCCCGCGACAATGTCCGTATCCATCCGGTCCCCGATGATGGCGGTATCCTCCCGCCGGGCGTTAAGCCGCCTGAGTCCGTGGCGCATCATCAGGGGATTGGGTTTGCCGACAAAATAGGCCTTGGTCTCGGTGGCCAGTTCGATGGGCGCGACTAAAGCCCCACAGGCCGGGACAATGCCCCCCTCCACCGGACCGGTCAAGTCGGGATTGGTCCCGATGAGCCGTCCTCCGCCGTTCACCAGCTTGACCGCCCGTTCCAGGGTTTCAAGACTATACCCCCTGCCTTCACCGACTACCACATAATCGGGATTTACGTTGTTCATGGTGAACCCCGCGTCGTACAATGCCTGGATCAGTCCCGGCTCGCCGATTACATATACCGATCCGCCCGGTTTCTGGGAAGCCAGGAACGCGGCTGTGGCCAAGGCGCTGGTATAGAAATGTTCCGGATCCACCATGATACCCAGCCGGGCCAGCTTCTGGGAAAGTTCCAGCGGAGATCGTTCGCTAGAATTGGTTAAAAACAAAAAAGCCTTGTCGTTTTCCGAAAGCCACGCCACAAATTCCGGGGCTCCCAGCAGCAGGCGATTCCCATGGTAGATGACCCCGTCCATATCAATGATGAATGCTGATTTTGATCTGATGTACGCTAAATCTTTAAACATGTCCTTGTCTCGCTCCTATGCTCCGTATATATCTGTATATATACTATAATAATATGAAATTGACTATTCTTGGTTCCGGTACCTCCCACGGTATTCCGGTGGTAAGCTGTGGGTGCAGGGTATGCCGGTCTGAAGACCCCCGGGATACCCGTATGCGGGCATCCCTGTATGTGGAAGGCACTGCCGGAGAGCAGATCGTGATTGATACGGGGCCGGAATTCCGGCTCCAGGCACTTCGGGCAGGCATAACGAGGCTGGATGCGGTATTCCTGACCCATGCCCACGCGGACCATGTTCACGGGTTAGACGATCTGCGCCCCTTCTGCTACAAAGTGCCGATTCCGGTGTACGGGAACCAGTATACCCTGGAAGAACTCAGGAAACGTTTCTCCTATGTTTTTAAACACACCCAAAAAGGCGGTGGGAAACCCCGTATCATTCCCCTGGTTGCCCGGAAACCAATACCCATCGGCGCCCTCACCCTGACCCCGGTGCCCATAAAACATGGTATTCTGAATATCCTGGGATGGGAAATCAGGGAACACGCGGGGGATAGGGTGAAAGGAACGGTCCTCTACCTGACCGATACCAGCAGAATCCCCGATACGTGTTTTACGCTGATACACCATCCGGACATCCTCATCATTGGCGGACTGCGGGTCATGCCCCACAAAACCCACTTTACCTTTGACGAAGCCCTCAGCGTTGCCCTAACCATAAACGTCCCCCAGGTATTTCTTACCCATATCTGCCATGAACATACCCACCAGGAAATCGAAACCTACTGCCGCCACTTCCAGCACGCCCGAGGACTTAACAATATCTCCATGCAACCGGCTTATGATGGGCTGGAATTAGAACTATGATAAACCGCTTTCAAAATACCGGCAATGACAAAAAAGTATTCCCCTCCATGAGTTTATGGGGAAAGCAGGATAGGTTAACCGTTACGTTTTATACCTTCTTGGTAATAAAATCACTCTTGAGACAGCGTGCGCAAATCTTAAGCGTAACCGTGGTCCCCTGCACCTGGGTTTTTACCTTCACCAGATTCGGTCTCCAGGTACGACGGGTATGATTCTTGGCATGACTTACCGAATTACCGGTGATGGTATGTTTTCCACAAATAGCACAAGTCCGTGACATAATAATCCTTCCTTACGAGGTCAGCTACCCCACACCTAAAGGCCGGGGCTTGAGCGTGCACTCAAGCACTTCTAACTGAAATAGAGGATAGCAAAAACAGAACACCACGTCAAGCGCGCAAAGCAAGACGGAGTGCTACCGGTCCGCCAGCATGAGCAGGGCCATGACTTTAGCGTCTCCCAGAATATGTTCGATAACGGTGTACTCGTTAGGCTGATGGGCCGTATTATCCAGGCGGCTCCACACCACCGAATCAATGCCCTCGTTGCGGAGGGGCGCTCCCACGGTACCGCCTCCGATGCCGATAGGCCGGGTTTCCACCTGGTACACTTCCCTGATGGTTTTGGAGAGGAGCGTGACCAGGGGCGCTTCCGGGGAGGTAGCCTTGGACTCGACGGCCTGGAGGAGGTCATGGTTGATCCGTACCCCATATTGAGCCGCTACTTCGGCGGTGATGCGGTCGATTTCCACCAGCACCGTCTTGATAGGATACTGGGGGAGGATCCGCATATCCATGTAAAACACGTCTTCCCCGGGGATGGTATTGACATTGGGGACATTGGCTTCTTTCTTGGTGGGCTGGAAGGTAGAATAGTTCGGCTCAAAGAGGGGGTCCTGGCAGGCGAATGTTTCCGAGAGGCCATGGTGAAGCCTGACCGCAAGGGCTGCTCCGGCAAGATGGGCGTTGGCCCCCTGATCGGGCCGGGAACCGTGGGCCTGGAGACCTTTAGTAGTAAACTTCGCCCAGATAAGATTTTTTTCAGCAATCTCGATGGTTGCTCCTTTGGAATCCCCCCCATCGGGGATGAGGACCATGTCGTCCTTGCGGAAGAGGTCCCGGTTTTTCAGGAGCCATAGGATACCGTAGTCACTCCCCATTTCCTCATCCGCGGCAAAGAGGAGCTTGACCGTATGGGGCGGGACAATGCCCTGGTCCACCAGGGACAGCGCCGCCAGTACCGAGGAGGTAAGCCCTTGCTGGTTATCCTCTACCCCCCTGCCGATGAGCCGGGGACCGAGAGGCCCATCCTCCCTTTGAATCACCTTCCAGGGATCGCTTTCCCAGAGCGACCGTTCCCCCGGAGGCACCACATCCAAGTGGCTCATGATCCAGAGCCGCTTCGTATCTGCCGCGCCAGGAACGGTAGCCACGAGATTTGGCCGGACCCCGCCCTTGGCCCGGGCATCCGGGGCATCGTGCCGTTCCAGGCGGGTAATTCCCCGGCGTTTAAGCCATTGTTCCAGGAATTCACCTTTGTCCAGCTCTCCCTCCCCCCCGGACTCCGGGGACATGGCGGGCAGCCTGGTCAATTCGGTTTCCAGTTCAACCGCAAGCGCGGCGCTTTTATCGATAAAGGTAAAGAGGGCGTCTTTCATGCATACTCCTGTACTATGGGTGTAATCCGGTGCTGGCCGCCGTAAGCCGCAGCCAGTAAAACGGCATCCCTTGAGTGTATCGTACCAGCCAGGGTAGGTGTCAAGTTCTCACCGGCAGGGATTATTTCACGCAATTATTTCCCTTGACTTTTTCTTTTATGATTATTATATTTATAGTATAAATAATCGTGGATTTGTATAAGTCTGAAACCCTTGGAAAAAGGTGGATTGTTGATATGTTAAGTGTTCCTCATATCTTCTATTATAGGGGAATAGTGGGGGGGGGGGGGGGGGGGGGGGGGGGGGGGGGGGGGGGGGGGGGGGGGGGGGGGGGGGGGGGGGGGGGGGGGGGGGGGGGGGGGGGTGGGGG
>JAITNP010000025.1 GCA_031290455.1 Treponema sp.
TCCACGCCGCCACATCTCCAGAAATACGCCCTTTTCCGTCCACCACTGAAAATAGCGGTGTACCGCGCTTGCCGCGCCAAACTCCTTGGGTAACGCCTTCCACTGGCAGCCGGTCCGCAGAACATAGCATATACACGGCTTGAAGCGGCCATTCAGTACATCCTACAGCATCAATAGCTGAAGGGCATGATGAGCAGAGGGCGGCTACTAACTTTTTTTACCCACCGCGCTTTCCGTGACATCCACCAGAAGACGCCGGTGCAAGACGGGCGGAAAGAGTTAGATGATTGCAGCAGAAACAATAGGTTGGCGCATATACATTTTAACGGATGATGTAAAAGCTTCATCCCTGTCTCTACTATAACAGCGAAAATTTCAGGATGAGACCCGCAAAAACGATGGAGACCATGGAAAGGAGCTTGATCAAAATGTTTATGGAAGGGCCTGAGGTATCTTTAAAGGGATCACCCACCGTATCGCCGACAATAGCAGCCTTATGCGCAGCCGAACCCTTGCCACCGTGTTTTCCAGCCTCAATGTACTTCTTGGCATTGTCCCAGGCACCGCCGGAATTGGCCATCATAACCGCCAATACAAAACCCGTGGCGGTTGCACCGGCCAGCATACCCGTTACCCCGTTCACCCCAAGAATCAAGCCAACCGCAATAGGCGAGATGATCCCGGTCAAAGCCGGGGCGATCATTTCTTTTTGCGCCCCCCGGGTACAAATATCCACACAGGTAGCGTAGTCCGCATCGGCAGTCCCTTCCATCAACCCCTTGATTTCCTTGAACTGGCGGCGTACTTCCTGCACAATGCTCTGAGCCGCCCGGCCTACGGCCTGCATGGTCATGGATGAAAAGAGAAACGGAAGCATGGCCCCGATAAACAAGCCTATCAAGACCGGAGGATTGAGAATGGACAGATCAAACAGAAAATCAGGCACCTTGATCTTGATCTCGTCAATGTAGGCCACAATCAATGCCAAAGCGGTAAGGGCCGCAGAGCCGATGGCAAAGCCCTTCCCCGTAGCAGCAGTGGTGTTCCCCAGGGAGTCAAGGGCATCGGTACGTTCCCGGACCTGAGCAGGGAGGTGGGCCATCTCCGCAATACCCCCGGCATTATCTGCAACCGGACCATAGGCATCGGTGGCCAGGGTGATGCCCAGGGTAGAAAGCATACCCACTGCGGAAATGCCAACCCCGTAAAGACCGGCGGAAAAACTGGTTCCTCCGCCGGCGGCAAAATAACTCACCAGCACGGATATACTCACGATAATCACCGGGAAAAGGGTAGAAAACATACCCAGGGAAATACCGCTGATGATGATGGTCGCAGGCCCCGTCAGACTGCTGTCGGCGAGTTCCCGGGTAGGCTTGTACGTATCCGAGGTAAAGTATTCAGTAAAGAAGCCGATGAGCACCCCTGCAATCAGACCCGATAATACCGCGGGGTACACCCCGATGCGTTCCGGAAAATGGGCGCAGTCCAGAGCGAACCAGATCACCGGAAAGGAAGCGACAATAATGATAGCCGAAGCAACATAGGTTCCCTTGCGCAGGGCATGCAGCAGGGACTTTTGGTCCGCCTGCTCGCCGCAACGCACAAAGAAGGTTCCAATAATGGACGCCACGGTTCCTACGGCAGCCATGAGCATGGGTACTGCCGCCCCGCCGAAGTTGTACCCTGCGGATACGGCCAAGGCGATGGTGGCGACAATAGAACCCACATAAGATTCGTAGAGGTCGGCGCCCATTCCCGCCACATCCCCCACATTATCCCCCACGTTATCGGCAATAACCGCGGGATTCCGGGGATCATCCTCGGGGATTCCCGCCTCAACTTTCCCGACTAAATCCGCGCCCACATCGGCGGCCTTGGTAAAAATACCCCCCCCGACCCGGGCAAACAGGGCCATGCTGGAAGCGCCCATTCCGAAGGTCAGCATTGCCGCGGAAATGGCGTTGATCTGCGCGGCCGCATCTCCTGCCAGGTTTGCGTAGAACCCATATTTTAAGAGAAAAAACCAGATAGATAAATCCAAAAGCCCCAGCCCGATCACGGTGAAGCCCATGACCGTGCCGGAGGAGAAGGCCACCCGCAACCCTTGGTTTAAACTTTCGGAAGAAGCCTGCGCGGTTCTGGCATTAGCTGCGGTGGCGATCTTCATCCCCACAAAACCGGAAAGACCGGAAAAGAACCCCCCGGTGATAAAGGCAAAAGGGACAAAGGGCGTTAAAAGACCCACAAAAGCCATGATGCCCAAAACCACAAACATCACGATAAAGAACACCGAGACTCCGGTATATTGCCGTTTCAGGTAAGCATTAGCCCCCTGCCTGACAGCGCCGGAGATCTTCCGCATCAGTGCACTCCCCTCCGAAAAACTCAAGACCTTCCGAGCCTGATAGAAAGCGAAGAGCAACGCTAAAATGGACCCGATGGGTACCAATACAAAAAACCACTCTGACATATCCCCCCCTGATTAACACGCACTTAAACCCGGTACATGACCCGTTCTATAGTTTTGTTGATAATAAGAACTAATCTCACTTTCAAGATACCTTATATGTTTATAGGTTTTTGTATGATACCATAACTTCCTAGAGGTGTCAAACATTTTCGAAAAAATCTTCCCCCGAAACTTATCGTGAGGGCGTTGCAGAACAGGTAGACTCTCTGATTATCAGCTTATGGGGAAGCACCGTAGTGCATTCCGCATCTGTTTGGCCGTTGATATACCGGTGGAGCTTAAGGGCGGATTGTTCCCCTATTTCAAAAATCGGCTGGCGCAGGGTAGTGAGCCGTGGATGAAAGTAATTTGATATGTCAATGTCATCAAAGCCCACTATCGAAATATCCTCGGGGATGCGGAGGCCTTCGTCCAGCATAGCCCGCATGGCGCCGATGGCAAGCTCGTCGCTGGCGGCAAAGACCGCGGAAAAATCCCTGCTACGGAGTAATAAATCCCGCATGGCGTACATCCCCGCCTCAGAACTGTATTGCTGGGCATCCACAACCAGCTTTTCATTCCGTTCTATACCGGCTTCGTCCAGGGCCTGATAATACCCCTCCAGGCGCCGCAGGCCAAAGGAAAAATGGCACCCTGCAATCATGGTAATGCGGCGGTGACCTAAATTGATAAGGTGATGTACCCCGTCACTGGCAGCTTGTTTATCATCAATTTTTATCGTTGGAATGGCATTGTCATTGCAGAGGGTGGAAACAATGGGAATTTTTGTATTATCCAGATATGCATAAAATTCAGGGGATTTTATTTCGTGCAACATGATGACCCCGTCCAGCTTTTCCGATTTCAACCGGTCCAGACATTGTTTTTCGCTGGAGCTGTCAAATTTTACAAAGAAAAACAGGGAACGATACCCAAAAGAAACCAATTGGCGTTCAATAGTGGAAAAAAGCTGGCGTTGGAAGACGTTAAAGGTGTCGGGGATGACAATGCCCACGGTAAAACTCCGCTGTAAAACCATATCCCGGGCAGCTTTATTCGGTACATACCCCGTTTCTGCGATTATTTTAAGGATCTGCGCTTTTTTTTCGGCATTAACATACTTCTTCCCATTCATGACCCGTGAAACCGTGGATGGGGAAACCCCTACTTTTTGTGCAATATCGGTGATGCTGACCATGGCTTTTTGTCTAATGACGGATTTCCAGCGTACCCTCGGAATGGCCGATAAATACGGTTGGCCGCAGCCGGGTAAAAAAGCCGTTTTCCACCACCCCCGGGAGGTGATTCAGTTCCGCCTCCAGGGATTCGGGATCAATGGGATGCTTAAACCGTATATCCACGAGGAGATTGGCATGTTCGGTGATAACCGGGCCGGCCTTACGCACCGCTTCCCGGAGCAGCACCTCGGCCCCCAGCTTTTCCAGGGTCATCATGACCGGCAGGCGGGCTTCAGGGATAACTTCCAGGGGAACCGGGAACTTTAAGCCCAGATGGTCAACCACCTTGGTCTCATCCACCACAATGGCATAGGCTGCTGAAGCATAGGCAACGATTTTTTCAACTAAAAGCGCCCCCCCCCCGCCTTTTACACAGCGATTATGGGGATCTACCTCGTCGGCGCCATCAATGGTCAGGTCCAGGGTGCCGCCGATTTCTGCTGAATTCAGGGTAAACAGGGGGATTCCCCATTTTTCACACTCAATGGAGGTCTGAAAACTGGTGGGAACCCCCCGGATATCCTTAAGCTTTCCCTGCTTCATGAGCAGACCGATATGTCTGACCGCAGGCATTGCGGTGGAACCGGTACCAAGCCCTAGTTTCATGCCGCTTTTAACCAAGGTTTCCACCGCCCCCTTTCCGACCATTTCCTTCAGTGCGAGTTGATCCATAGTGATATGATACATCCATTATCAACCTTCGGCAAGAGATCTCCTTGATACGTTGAGGATCACTGCCCTATCCCGGATAGTTGAGGTTTTCCTTGCCCGGGTTCCGCAGCACTCCGGCATACCGTGCGGCTTCCCATTTGGCCATATCCAGGTTCTGCTCTTGCCAGTTACCGCATTCCCCCGGGGCGGCGCCGGGTATGGGCCCGTCAAAGGCGAGAATCCAGTCCAGCAATTCCCGAAGCAGGGGCAGCACTTCCGGGGAACTATGGTCCCCTTCCAGGATGAGGTAAAAACCGGTACGGCAGCCCATGGGACCGAAGTACACCACCCGACTTCCCCACTCCTGGTGAGAACGGAGGAACGTAGCCCCTAAATGTTCAATGGTATGCAGGGCGGGCATATCAATCACCGGCTCCTTGTTTGGTTCCTTGATACGGAGGTCAAAGGTGGTGATCACCGTGCCCCCGAAACGATCCTGCCGGGAAACGAAAACCCCCGGCTTTAAACGAAGATGATCAACCGTAAAGCTCGCTATCTTTTCCATAATATCCTCTTGGTATTAATAAGTACTGACTATCCGGCGTACTATCTCCCCTGAATGCCTGGAAGCAACGGGAAGGAATTCGCTGAAGGTAAGGGGTGATTCGGTTCCGGCGATGTCCGAAAGGGAACGGATAATCAAGGCCGGCACCTTGAACAGGAAGCAGGTCTGGGCAATGGCGGCTCCTTCCATTTCCACGGCCTTCATGTCCGGGAATAACCTGCGTACCGCCGCGATACGCGCCGGATCGTGCATAAAAATATCTCCCGAACCGATAAGGCCCCGGACATGGTTGAACGTGAGGGGCAGCACCTGTTCCTGTTTCAATGCATCCACCGCCTGTTCCGCCCGCAGGATAAGATCCTCGGGAACCGGAAAGACCGTGGGCATACCGGGAAGCTGCCCAGGGGCGTAATTAAAGGCTGTTACATCCACATCATGGTACACCAGCCCATCGGAAATGACCACATCTCCGAAATTTAAAGCCGGATCAATGCCCCCGGCGGATCCGGTATTGATCACCATATCCGGCCTATAGGTCATCATGAGTAACGCACAGCCTACCGCGGCATTCACCTTGCCAATGCCGCAACGCACCACCACCACGGGCTTTCCCCCCAGGTCTCCGGTATAGAAATCAAAGCCCCCGGAAGTTTCGATCCGCAGGTTTTCCAGCGCCGAACGGAGCAGGGTAATTTCATCCTCCATGGCTCCAATAATTCCAATCATACACAATGCTCCGTTGGATTAGGTAATATATGATGCATTCTGGAACCGGAGTCCCGGTTCCCAGGCGGTGGTACAGTTCCTGCCCCGGTCTTTAGACGCATACAGGGCCATATCCGCCCGATTAACAATTTCATTCGCCGTAACATTCGTGTTGTTGTCAAAGGTGAAGATCCCCAGGCTAATGGTAACCGACGGCAGGGGCACATCCCAGGGAACTTTCAAGTTAGCAATAGAAACCCGGAGCCGTTCCGCCACAGCCCATACGATCTCCGGATCGGTATTTGATAGCAGGATGGTGAATTCCTCACCCCCAAAACGGGAAGGCACATCCTCAAGCCGGACCCCTTGTTTAATCATGAACGCGATATTTTCAAGCACCTGGTCCCCTGCTACATGCCCATAGGTATCGTTAAATTGCTTAAAAAAATCCACATCTATCACAATAACGGAAGAGGTATAGGGACTACGCTTTACCCGGGCTATTTCTTCGGTTAACCGGATCATAAAAAATCCGTGATTATAGAGGCCGGTTTTGACATCCCGCAAAGAATGTTCATAATGGAGATTGTTTTGTATGGCAAGGGAAACAAAGGACATAAGCTGCTGAATAAAGGTCAGTTCTATCGAGTTGTAGTCTCCTCCCAGTATTTTGCGGCCTACCAATATAAGCCCGTAAAACCCGGAAGGCCCCACAATGGGGATTATCAATGCCGGGGATACCTCCCTGAGCGCCTGGGTAGCGACATTATCTCCCATCTGGGCGACCAATGCATCATAACTGATGGGTACCGCATGCTGCTGAAAAAAGACCTCAAAGGGGGTAATGCTTTCGATACGAAGGCCCAGATCCGCCGTTTTATAGTTCTGGTACCCCTTGATAGTGACATCCTCCTTGTTTTGATAGGGCCGCCACACGAACCCAATAAAAGAAGGCAGGAAGCGATCGGAAATCTGCAACACCGTAAAATCCAATATAGCATCTATTGAAGTACGGTTGAAAATATTCAAAGCAATAGAGAAGAGATTTTTGTAATTGCGTATTTCCACATTGAGATAATCAATGTAGGAGAATACCCCGGTATCCATAAGCGCAGCATAATTCTCTACTACGCGGGGATTCGATAAAAAGTCCAACTGCCCATTGGAACTACTCGTAAAACTGTCGGCACCAGAATTATAATCTACGCTATTCATTAGGTTACGGAATAATGCTCGCTGATGGATTTACGCCATTCGGCTCGATTTTCCTTATCCTCCCATTCAAAAATTTTTTTAATGGTGAAGACACGCAGGTGCTGTGGACCGTCGAAATGAATAATTCCAAAACGGCCGCCCCCAATATAGGTAATCGCATCCCCCTTTTCCAGCACTTCACCACCTCCAATCCTGGCGATGACACAATCAAAATGAACCGGAGCGCCTGAGTTTCGGTCATTCAAGGCCACCGCAATATCCTTAATCGGTTTGCCGCAATAGGGACAATCCGGCACCGGAAGGGGTTCCCGGGACAGCACGGGCGGCATCCATCTGGGCCGTTCGTACATACTCCCCCGGCTTTTACCATACCGGGCATTGTCGCCGCTTTTCTTGCCCCGTTTTTGAACCTCCTGCCACGTATCGTTATCTCGGCCTTTCACGGGTTTCCGGCGGTTATTTCCTCCTTTTCCGTTCATTATATTTTCCTCCTGGAGGCATCTGAAAAATCTCATTACTGAGCACCAGGGCCAGACGCTGTATCGCTTCGTAGAGATAATCGTTATCGTTGATCTTGTTCCGTAACGTCTCTAATTGAACCGATCCCAAGTGTTTCTCTCGATGCACCATTACCATACACCATCCATGAAAGCTGATGCAAGATGGGTAATGGCCTCTGGCCCAATAAATACAATATCAAAACGAACGGCCATGTTACTATATTCTCGATGGGAAGCAAGGAAATACTTAGCCGTTTCTATGATCCGGCGCTGTTTCTTCCGGTTGATGCTGTGCTCCAGCGCATCAAATCCATAGACAGACCAGGCTTTTACCTCCACAAACACAATGGTTTCTCCATCCCGGGCGACAATATCTATTTCCCCGGTCTTGGAACGGACATTCCGGGCGATGATACCCATACCCGCCGCTTCCAATGCCGCCACCGCCCGGTTTTCACCCTCCCGCCCAAGGCTCGATTTACTCATGCCACGACTTTTTCGCGGAAAATCTCAACGCTGGGGAGGTTCTGCGGATTCTGGAGCCGCCTTTTTTGCCTTGGGATTTTTTCTGGAAATAAGTTCCTTAATTTTGGCGGCTTTACCGATTTTATCCCGGATATAGTAGAGTTTAGCCCGGCGAACCTTGCCGGGGCGCAGGACTTCAACCTTGGCAATCCGGGGAGAATGCAGGGGGAACACCCGCTCAACCCCAACCCCATAGGAATTCTTTCTGACCATAAAGGTCTTGCCTACCTGGGAATTCTTCATGGCGATAACCAGCCCTTCATACATCTGGATCCGTTCATTCTTGCCCTCAACGATCTTAAAATGTACCTTTACGGTATCACCCACCTTGAATTTATCCACCTCATTTTTCATCTGAGATGCTTCTATTGCCCTGATTTCATTCATATTTCCCCCTCGGAACCTGCGGTTCCTTGTAGTGCTGCGATAATGTTACGGGTTTCCTCATCGAAGAAGCCCGCTTCCTCCCCGCGCCGGATAAGATCCGGCCGCAGGGCACGGGTTTTTTCGACCCGCTTGGTAAGGCGCCACCGCCGTATGTTTTCATGGTGCCCTGAAAGCAATATTTCAGGGACTTTAAGCATACCATACATCTCAGGCCGTGTATACTGGGGATACTCCAACAAGCCGCCTGAAAAACTCTCCTCTTCCAGGGATGCCGGGGTAATCACTGCGTCCACCAGCCGATAGGTCGCATCTATCACCACCAGAGCCGCCGCTTCCCCGGAGGAAAGCACATAATCCCCGATAGAGATCTCATCATCCACAAACGCGTCGATAATACGCTGATCTATCCCCTCATACCGGCCACACAGGAGGATGAGTTCCGGTTCCCTGGCCAGTGCTTCCGCCTTATTCTGGGTAAAGGGCCGCCCCGAGGGAGAAAGATAGATAACCCGAGGCTTCGTGCCGGCCGGGACTACCCCCCTAGGCTCCAAACGGTTCCAGGCGCCCACCGATTCCAAGGCCCGCCCCAGGGGTTCCGCCATCATAAGCATACCCGGCCCACCACCATAGGGGGCATCATCACAGGTCCGGTGCTTATCATCAGCAAAATCCCGGATATTTACGGAACGATAGGCAATGATCCCCCGGCTTATGGCCTTAGCTATGATGGAACCGGCAAAAAAAGCATCCATCATCTCCGGAAATAAGGAGAGTACCGTATACCTCATACCAGAATCCACCCCGCCACCAGCACCGCTTTACCGGTTTCAAGGTCTATATCCCCGAAAAATTCGTTTCTAAAGGGGACCAGTTTTAATTCCCCCGAAGGAAGCTGTATTTCCACCAGGTTTCCGCCCCCCCCTTCTATCACCGCACTGATGCGGCCTAAAACCGCCCCCTCCTCCCCTGGTTCAGTGGGAACCCCCACTACCGCAATGCCCCGGAGATCCTCAATATAGAATTCATCCGGTTGCAGGGGAGCCGCATGGGTCCGGTCGGTTACCAGTTCAGCGCCGGTTAAGGCTTTCGCCGCTTCCGGGGTATCAATACCCTTGAACTTCATCACCAGGGCCTCATGAACCAGGGTGGCCGCTTCCACTTCCCAGGTTGTTTCCCGGTCCCCGATGCGAAGCGCCACCGCCCCAAGGGTACGGAGATGCTCATACTCCCCCGAAAGGGATCGCACCTTTACACAGCCCTGGACCCCAAAAGGAGCGCCCACCAGACCCACCACAAATCGTTCGGTCAATGCTCCCCCTTCCGGGTATGCCTTAGTCCAAGATCTCCAGGACCGTATGCTTGCCGCTCTTGGCCGTGGCCGCCAAGAGGACGGTTCTGATGGCCTTGGCGATGCGGCCATGTTTTCCGATAACCTTGCCAATGTCATCGGTGGCCACTTTCAATTCCAGGATAGTAGACTTCTCACCCTCCACCACGTTAACGACTACCGCCCCCGGATCATCAACCAGGGACTTTACAATATACTCAACCAGATCCTTTTCCATGTGTTCCCCACTCCTTACCGCTAAGAAACCGGGCTGCTTTCAACACCGGTTGATTTTGAAAGACTGCCCAAGGAAAAATGCTTCTTGTTGAGTATGTTACGAACCGTATCACTTACGGTAGCCCCCTGCTCCAACCAGGTTCTGACCTTATCCGCATCGAACAGTATCTGCTTATCTTCCGCTTCAATGGGATGATAATACCCCAGTTCCTCAATGGTCTTCCCGTCCCGGGGGGCACGATTATCCATCACCACAATACGGTAATAGGGACGTTTCTTAGTTCCGAATTTTTTGAGCCTGATTCTCGCGCTCATGAAGGTCCTCCTCATGTTTTCCCGCGCCGCATACCAACGGATGCGTGGCAGGAGTCCGATTAGTTGAAATTAACCCTGGGCATCGGCTCGGACAAACCGCATTACCCATGGACCACACGCAAATCGAGTGTATAAAATAGAAGTATATAAAAAAGCGGTCTGGGAGTCAATAGAATCAAACCGGCGTTCCCCCGACCCGCTCAATCTGTTCTGCCAACAAGGGGACCAACTGCTTCTTGCGGGATACGATGTCGTTCAGGAAGTAGACGCCGTCATCTTGCCGCGGGAACTCGATGGTTTCCAGGAAAACCGGCTGGCTGGCAATGAGTAGGATGCTGGTCAGCTTGGTTACATCGGTTACCATGATGGCGCTAAAGAGGGCGTTCCGGGTTCGCCGCTCAATTTCAAGCTCATCAAGGAATTCCTTCTTGCGGGAAAGGATTTCCGCCGACGTATCAACCTCGATCTGGCTTATGGTAAAGGTAAAGCCCGATTCTGAGTATTCTTTCATATCCTGGCGCACCACCTCTCCGGTGCTTCGATTCCCGATTCTATTGGCCGCGGCGATGATATCATGACCGAGGGCCTGGATATCCAAGTTGGTGATGTTCGACAAATACTCAGCGGTATCCCGATCTTCGTTGGTGGTGGTGGTCGATTGCAGGATCAGGGTGTCGGCAAGAATCCCCGCCAAGAGGATCGACGCAATCTCCTTGGGGATAGGCACCCGGTTTTGCCGGTAGAGGGACACAATAATCGTTGAGGTTGCCCCCACCGGCCTGTTGATAAAGGTAATCGGGGTTTTTGTATTGAGATTTCCCAGCCGATGATGATCGATTACTTCCCGTATGGTATAGTTTTCGACCCCTTCGACCGCCTGGGTAAGCTCATTATGATCAACCAGGATGATTTCAACATTCGGGTCATGGAGCAAATGGCTTTCCGAGATAATACCGACCAGCAAGCGCTTATCATCAATAACCGGCAGGGATCGGCTGACCGATTCCTGCAAAAGCGGGCGGATTTTTCGTATGGTATCTGAAACATTCACCGGCGGAACCCGTGCATCCGCCATGGTTGAAACCGGGGCCGAATACATCACCAACATGGCCGTTTCCGCCGAACGATAGGGGCTCATCAACACGGACACATGCTTTTTTTCCGCCTTTTCCCGGAGCGTTTTTTCCATCGGGGTACTTGAGGATAACACCAGTGCCCGCACCCCCATTTGAATGCAGTATTCTTGCACATCCTGCCGGTCGGATGTAATAATCACGGCATTTTCCGGGGTATGGAGCACTAAGGTTTTTTTGAGGGTTTCAAAACTATCCGCCGCCACAATAATCACACATTTGAATAGTTCTTCCGTATTAAAAACCAGTACCTGCTGGGCGGACAGGGTTTCGGTTATCAGGCGAATATTGGTAGAAAAAACGGTTGCCGTTTCAGGATTCATCACCTTGAGGATGTTCTGCGCAAAGGCATTATAGTGGAGCAACGAACTGTAGGTTCCATCGGCATTGATTACCGGTAACTCTTTCGCGTTCGTTTCTTCCATCTCTGCAATCGCATTCCACAGGGATGTATCGCCGCTCACCGGATTCACCTGTTTGTTCATGTAGTACAACACCTTCGGAACCATATCCGGAATGTACTGGGGAATCTGCACATTGAAGCGGTTGAAAATGTATTCGGTCTGGGGTGAAATGGTACCCCCCCGTCCTGCCATATATTCCGGTTTACCGAGGAGCTGTTTGAGCCGGGCATAAGCTGTGGCGGCCACCACGGAATCGGTATCGGGATTCCGGTGCCCGATGATGTATACGGGTTTTTTCTCTTGGGCTATAGATTGTTCGTCCATAGTCTTGAGCATATTACCATATATGAGAAAAAGCAAGAAAGCGCCACCCGCTTGTATTTTATTTTGATAGGCGGTATACTTTTATCACCGATAGCAGGGTAGTCCATCCAATCTACCGCGCAATACGAGGATTTATTATGCCGCCGAAAGTTCCACCCTGTTCTCATAAATGAACCGCTCTCAAAATGCCGTATCTGCTATTCCCATATCCGGTGAAACATACCGAGGCTCCCCAGCGATACGCTGGGCGGAAACCACATCTTTCAGGCCGTTGCCGGTTACCAGGGATACCACCACCGCGTCCTCTGGGATCAATCCCTGCTCCGCCGCCTTCTTAACCCCCGCCGTACCAGTTACCCCCGCAGGCTCACCAAAGACACCGCTTGTGGCGCCAAGAAGCCTCATGGCCGCGAGAATTTCGTCATCCGAAACCACAACCGTTATTCCCTGGGATTCCCTGATGGCCCTGAGCGCCTTTTCCCCGTTCCGAGGCACCCCCACGGCGATACTGTCCGCCAGGGTGTTTTCCTCCATGCGCTCCAGGGGCCGATTTGTCTCAATGGCCCGGTTAATGGGACAACAACCCTCGGCCTGGACACTGATGAGCCGGGGCAGGGTATCGATAAACCCCAGGGCGTAGAGATCCTTGAAGCCCTTCCATACCCCCGCGATGGTACAGCCGTCCCCCACAGAAACCGCCACGTAGTCCGGGGCCTTGAAGTCCAACTGTTCGGCGATTTCCAGGGACACCGTCTTCTTTCCCTCCGAGAGATAGGGATTAATGGCGGCGTTACGGTTATACCAGCCCCATTTCTCAATGGCCTCGGCGGAGAGCCGGAAGGTATCCTCATAGGTGCCCTTGACGCTGATGACATGGGCGCCGAAGATCATGAGCTGGGCTACCTTGCCCTTGGGCGCCCGCTCAGGCACGAAGATGAAGGACTCAAGCCCCATGGCCGCGGCGTTCCCCGCGAGGGAGGAGGCGGCGTTCCCCGTGGAAGAACAGGCCACCGTGCGCATCCCCGCATGATGCGCCCGAACCACGGCGATGGCGGAGGCCCGGTCTTTCAGGCTTCCTGTGGGGTTAAGGCCGTCATCTTTTATGTACAGGTTTCTAAGCCCCAACCACTCCCCCAGTTTTTCAGCCCGGTACAGCGGCGACCACCCGACCCGCAGGGGCGTGAGCCGGCTGCCCTCCTCAATTGGCAACAACTCCCGGTAACGCCACATTGAATCATCGTTCCGGGAGATGAGTTTTTCCCGGTTCAATTGGGACTTGATGTAGGTGTAATCGTATTGTATGTCGAGGATGCCCCCACATTTTGTACAGGTGTAGGTGTGATCATTGGCCTCATGTTCCGCCCCGCACTTGATACACACCGCCCCAATAACATGCTTCATCATCCCGCTTTCACTCCTCATTCCTCACTTCCCCAAAACTCCCGTGCGTTCATTGAACTTGGTTATCAATGCGTCGATTGCATCGGCCTGCCTTTGTACCCCCAGGAAGGACTTTTCCTGATGATACCACTGGTCATCCAGTTCTTCTACCGTGCGTCCCTGCTGTTCAACCCAGGTATAATACTTGAGGTTGTGGACCCGCTTGCGTTCGGGATAGGTGAGTTCCACCATGTTGTCCGTGCCTTCACCCTGGAGGCTTACCGCAAAGTCCGCAGCGGCGTTGATGGTCCGGTATGCTCCCTGTTCGGCCCGGAGTTCGACGATCCGGGAACCATACATCTCCACCGAGTCGGTGAGCACCGTGGCGACCACGTCTTTATCCGTAAGCTCGTAGTATTTGGCAAACTTGATGGCACAGAGCATGTTCGCTATGCCGGAGATACCCATGTAGCCGAGGACCGCCACCTGTTCCGGGGTAAGCCCCACTTCCTGTACCAGGTATTCTTTTCCCGCGTCTTCGTTGAAAAGCCGTAGTAACGCCATGGCGTCATTATCATCAATGGCGATGGCCATGTCGGTGTTCTTAACATTGTGCACCCAAGGGATGTGCTTGTCCCCGATGCCCTCAAGCCGGTGAGCGCCAAAGCCATTGTTGAGAATCGTCGGGCATTGCAGGGCCTCTCCCACCGCGATCTTACTGAAGGGGTATCGCTGTTTGAGGTAGTCCCCGCTTGCCAGGGTTCCCGCAGAACCAGAGGTCAGACAGACCCCCGCGAAATGGCCGTCTCTCCCTGCGATGCTTTCAAAGGCTTCGGCAATGGCGCTGCCGGTAACCGTATAGTGCCACAGGTAATTCCCCATTTCCTCAAACTGGTTGAAGATGCGTACATCCTTCCGGGTGGCCTTAAGCTCGTGGGTCTTGTCGAAGATTTCTTTCACGTTGGACTCGGTCCCCGGGGTGGCGATGATTTCACCGGCGATTTTAGAGAGCCATTCAAAACGTTCCCGGCTCATGCCCTCAGGCAGGATGGCCACCGAATCGACGGCCAGCAGTTTGGAGTTGAAGGCGCCCCCCCGGCAGTAATTCCCCGTGGAGGGCCAGACCGCCTTCTGACTCGTCGCGTCGAATTGTCCCGTAACAAGCCGGGGCGCCAGGCAGCCGAAGGAGGCCCCCACCTTATGACAGCCCGTGGGAAAGAACTTCCCCACCATAGCGATGATCCGGGCGTTCACCCCGGTGAGCCGTGCCGGAAGCTCAATGAAGTTGGAGCCGCGGTACAGACCGCCGGTATCTTTTCGTTCGTTTTTCCAGGTTATCCTGAAGAGGTTCAAGGGGTCCACATCCCAGAGGCCGATGTTTTTCAGCCGGGCCTGTATGGTTTCCGGGACCTGTGCCGGATCCTTCATCTGGGCAAAGGTAGGGATGATAACCCCTTTTTCCCTGGCCTTTTGGACATTTTTTGCAAGAATCCCTTCGTTAATGGTTACATCAATCATGACGCTGCTCTTCCTTTTTATTTTTCAAGGGTACAATGGTTCCCCTGATCTGTCAATCTGAAGCGGCTGCCCAGGGTTTCCGCCGGTACTGGAGAAGGGATGGATACCCTCCGGCCCCTCATGGCAAACCGGTTTTCGGTGCTCCTGGGCCAGTCGGAGTGGGAAAGCCAAGCCTCGTCAATGCCCTAATTCCCGGCATCCATAGCAAGGTCGGGCTGCTCAATGAAAAGTACGACCGGGGAAATCATACGACCACCATATCCGTGGCCCTGGAACTTCCCGGTAGCGGGGACCGGACCTTTATCATTCGCCAGTTCAAATGCGAAGTGCGAATTTACATTCGGCAAAGACCTCGTGAGGCCTCCGATAACCTAAAGCCGTGCGTGGACGATTATTGATTTTCATAACGATTTTGTCAAGTTGTCGTTGCGGGAGTCCCTCAAAAGACGTCTTTTTAGGCAGATACTGCCTGATGAGCCCATTGGGGTGTTCGTTCAATCCCCGCTCCCACGAGTGATAGGGGTGAGCGAAATAAATATCCCACTCATGCACCAGCGCCTTGTGGCCTGAAAACTTCTTGCCATTGTCAAAAGTGATGGTCTTGATGAAATCATCGGGAATGGTGCTGAACGTGCGAATAGCGGCACGATTAAGCGTGGCCGCCGCCTTGTTGGGCATAACCTTCGCCACCAGTACCGTGCTTGTTTTATCGACAAACGTGGCGATAGAGGCGTTCTTACCCGTGCGCTCCACCGTATCGCCCTCCCCATCGCCCACCCGCGTCTTCTCTGCCACGATAGCCGGAGGGTTTTCTTTTGTGTTACGGTCGGGAATCTGTCCCCGGCGGTCTTTCGCGCCTCCACGACCCTTGCGATACGCGCGTGCGTGGCGAAAATGGCGTTTCAACGCGGGATCGGACGCTATGCGCTGGTAGATGGTAAATCGTCTCATGGGACACCCATCTTTCAGGGTTGTGGGGATATTTGAGCCGTAAATATCCCGAAATCTGGTCGGGGGAGCAGTCCTGTTTGAACAAGGTTAGTACTGCTGCCATCAGGTCATCGTCGCTCATTTTGGGATGCTCTTTGGTATTCGCCCGCCGCTGGTCCGCCTCATCCTGGGCTTCCCAGCCGATGTAGATACCGTTTTCGTCGCTATTGCGGTTCAGTTCATATGCTGCTTAGGTGCTTACCTAGTATCACCGAAATATAGGTTTTGGGTAGTTACATACCGAGCATGACCCTTAGCGCGTCTCGCTCTTCTGTGGTATAGTGTTTGTAGGGCATTGTTTCCTCCGTTAAATGGGTATTGCCAACTTCATTCGTAACCGTTCATGGGTTATAAGTCCATATAATACCGAGAGTTATGGAGAAAAAACTATAAAAAAGACCAAAAAGATTAAGATGATTGTACTAATGAGGTGGATCACGTCCATGAAAAAAAGCAGCCATACACAACATCATAAACTTAAGGGTCAAAAAATGGGTTTTAGCTTGCATTTGTATTTGTTAAAATAGTTCCATTTGCGAGGAGCGCTTTGGGACTTACGGACCAGTACTATGTTTCGCGCCATGTCCGTCTTCAACCGCTTGAAGAGCTTATTCTTGTGTTCATCGTCTTCCTCCACCATCAAGCGGATAAACTGTTCCTTGAATAACCCTATCGCGATGTTTTCGTTGATGCTCATCTCATACTGGTAGTGCTTTTCTTGGCCGTTCTTCTCAACTTTCCAATCCGCTTCCCTTATCAAATCCTCTACCATGTTGTAGACCAACACTTGCGCGCGGAAATCCTGCTCCACATAGATACTCCTCTTCCCCGTTACGCTCTCAAACTTCAGCTTGTTCTTCAACAGGTGGTACCTCTGCTCTATCCCCCACCGCTTCCGGTACAGTCCCTTCAGTTCCCATGCCCCACACTCAGTCATGTTCGTTATTAAGGCGCCCTCCTCGCCGCCACCAAACTTCATTTTGATGATACGCGCCCGGGTTTTCCCTGTCTCCGCGAGCGCACGCGTGCGTTCCGGTTCTCCACGCTTGAGATACTCAAGCCGGCTCCTGGTGTGCGCTATCTCCACTTCCGTGTCCTCACCCGTTAGCTCCTTGATTTCAGCCTTGTAATCCCCTTTACGCAACCGTATCAGGTACTTTATCCCCGCTCGCTCCAGACAATCTATGAATCCTAACGACACATAGTTCCGGTCAAAGCGCCGCAGCGCGGGCCGTTCCGCCACTATCCCCTTCACCGCCTCTATATGCCATTTCCCTTCCGCTATC
>JAITNP010000026.1 GCA_031290455.1 Treponema sp.
CTCTATGGCGATATGCCGGTTGAAGAATTGTACGCGAATATCAAAAAATACGAAACGGCCCAGAACGCCTGAAAAGGCATCTGCCCCCCTCTTGGGGTCGGATCACCAGATGCTCTCCTGTTCATTGCTCTTGATACCGGGGACGAGGCCGCCCCCTGAACGTTTCCACATCTCACGCGGGTAGAGCGTAATCCCAAGTTCAACTTTACGGGGCCTGCGCAAGCGCTTTCCATTCACCCAGCGTCAGCGTATCTTTATCAAACACCGCGCCGATTTTCACGAGCTTCTTGCCGGACGCGCTATACGGAGTCAGATAGCCTTTTTCGTCTATCTGTTTAAGCGCGTCATCAGCCGTGCCATTTCCATCAAGCTTAAACTCGAACACAAACACCGTGTCCGGCACGTCCTGTCCCCTTGCCGTTACCACGAGGTCGGCCCGTCCCTGACTGCTCCGCACTTCAGCCTGTGTGTATTCGCCCATCATAGTAAATACTACATACATCAGTGATTGGTAATACTGCTCCATATCGCTGATGCGGTCGGGTATATCGTAAGGCAGATTTGCGAAAAACGCCTTGAGGCGGTTCATAAAGGCATCGACATTACCGGCTTCAAGGTCGTCGATAAAGTTGGTAACAAAGAAGCCCTGTTCGCTTTGTATGTGCGGTGCGTATTGCAACAGCAATTCGGTGAGGAAGCTGTATTTCACTTCCTCGTTTGGGAAACCCAGTATGAAGCGATCATAGCGATGCTCATAACCTTTGATGGTGAGGTAGCCGGTCTGATACAACAGCGGCGTAATATCCGCGTTTTCGGGACGATAATCGTCGATGGCCTGCCGGTTAATGATGATACCGCCGCTGAGCTTGCGCAGGTCGGCACCGGTCTTTTTCAGTATGGCGACAAGAAAAGTCGGAATACCGGACTGCGACCAGTAGTATGAGAAATCACTATCAAAAAACGTTTTCAATGTGCTGAATGGATTAAACACACCTTCACTGTTTTTGCTGAAATGATACCCGTTGTAGCGTTTGTGCATCTCAGCCACGGTCTCATCGTAGGAAAGCCCCTGTTTCTCCCCCAGCCGCCGCAGTTCCGGCTCAAAGTTGGCGAGCAGTTCCGTTTCGGATATGCCGCAGATACCGGAATAGTTGTCGTCAAGGCTGATGTCACTCAGTTGATTGAGGGTGCTGAATATGCTCACTTTCGAGAATTTGGTGACGCCGGTGATAAACACAAAGCGCAGCCACTGGTCGGTGGCTTTGAGTACGCTGTAAAAGCCTTGCAACTGTTCGTGCATCTCGGCATGGAGCGCGGGCTTCTCCAGCGTGTCCACCAGCGGCTTGTCGTACTCGTCGATGATCACCACCACGCGCTGACCGGTCGCAGTATATGTCCGCCGTATAAGGCCGGAGAAACGATCCGATGGGGTGTCCTCTTCGGCATCACGCCCCCATTGTTCTTCATAGAGCCGCAGGTTCGCGCCCAGCCGCGATTTAAGGTCGGACCGTTCCATATAGCTATGACCGGTCAGGTCAAAGTGCAGCACCGGATACACCGTCCAGTCTTTTTCAAGCGAGGCGATAGCAAGGGATGATTGGCCGGCTATGCCCTCGAACAGTTCTTTGCGTCCCTCAAAATAGTACTTGAGCGTGGAAGCAAAGAGGCTCTTGCCAAAACGCCGGGGGCGTGCCAGAAAGTAGGGCTTGCCTTCGCTCACCATCTTGTATATATACGCCGTTTTATCCACATACACATAGCCGGAGTCGCGAATATCCTTAAAATCCTGTATACCGATAGGAAGTTTCCTTCTCACGGAAAGCTCATTGATAGTCATGGGACAAATCTATCATAACGGGCGCTAACTCACAAGAACTGCCTGAAACCGCAGCGTATTCTACAAGCCCAGCCGTTGCCGCGCAAGTAGTTCCGTAAAGATTCCGCCCCTCGCAATCAAGTCGTCGTAGGCGCCGTCTTCGACAATATGGCCCTTTTCCATTACGATGATACGGTCACATTGCCGGATGGTGGAGAGTCGGTGGGCAATAACGATGCGGGTACTCTTGAGCCGGCCCAGGGCTTCGGCAACGTGTTTCTGCGTGATGTTGTCCAGCGCCGATGTAGCCTCGTCAAGAAACAGGATTCGGGGCTTTGATGCAATCGCGCGCGCGATCATGAGACGCTGTTTCTGGCCGCCGGAAATGCCGCCGGCCCCTTCAGCCACCATCGTGAACATCCCCATCGGCATGGCGCGGATGTCGTCCGCAAGGCCGGCCAGTTCAGCCGCTTCCCAGGCCGCGTCAAGACCTAAGTGCGGGGCCGATACCACGATGTTCTCGTAGAGGCTTCCCTGAAACAGTTTGCCGTTCTGCATAACCACGCCGATATTCTTGCGTACCGAGCGCAGATCCAGCTTTCCCAAGTCATGGGAATCGTAATATATCGAACCGAGTATAGGCGTTTCAAAGCCCAGCAGAAGACGGAACAGCGTCGATTTCCCACAGCCCGTTTTACCCACAATCGCCACATACTGGCCTTTGCGGATTTTGAGGGAAAGGTTATCAAGCACCAGCGGCATATTTTCGTTGTAACGGAAGGAGACGTTGTTGAGTTCAATGTTACCCGATAAACGGGAAACCGCTTGTTTTTCCGACGTCGCTTCAGGAGCCGTCTCCAACAGCGGGGCTATTTTCTCCAGAAGAGGCTTGAGTCCCGCCACGCTGGTACTCATATCGGCAAGGGCAAGTACCGCACAGGAAATCATGCCGTAAGACACGGTGAAGGCCATAAAGTGCGGCAGGCTCACCCCACGGGCGGCTGAGAAATACAGAAAAACCGTGCCGAGCAGCATGATGGATGAGGTGATAAGGAAACTCCCCTGAATAATAAAGGGCGGGCTAAAATTAAAGTCCGCTATTGGCCGGTATTTCCTGCTCCACTGGGTAAATGCCCTAATTTCGCCTCCAACCAGCTTGATTTTCTGTATGCCGCTGAATAGTTCATACCTAAGGGCGTTAATCCGGGCGCCGTCATCAAGGTTCCGGCTCAGGCGTTTTGCCTGCCGGCGCATAATCAGGAAGGCGACCGTCAGGGTCAGGATGAGGGGGCACAAAGCCGGAAACAGCAATGCGGGTGTAAAAGAAACAATCTGAAAGAGATAGAAAAAAGAAAAGAGTGTGTTCAGACCCAAGGTAAGGACGCTGTTGATGAGCAGATTGCAGAACATTGCCAGCATATTCATGCGTTCCGCTGTTTCACCCGCGCTGTACTGTTTGAAAAAAGCCGCTGGTAACACGAGTATCCTTTCCATAAATGCCGCCCCGCAGCTCATTCTGATTTTAGTGCTTATCCGCTCTAAAAGCAGGTTTTTGCAGGTCATAATGAAGAATGACGATATGAGAAAGCCGGTCATCATGCCCATAACGGAAAGCAGCAGCCGATTTCCCCCGGAAGGTATCACACTGGTGAATATAAGGTTCGTCATGATTGGGGTAAGAAACCCCATTGCCGTGGAAACCATCATAGTCAGCAAAAAACAGCATATATCCGCTTTTGACAGGGAGCGAAGCATATATTCCAGCAAATCCCTGGCCTTGAGGGAGCGCTGGGGCAATGGCAGGTAAAAGGCGAAGGCGTCCCGGCTGATATGTTCCGCGTTACGTTTGTTCACGTTCACGAAAAGGCCGGTATCCGGGTCGCGGTAACGGTAAGCGGCAAAACCGTAGGGGATAAGGGCTATGATTTTACCGTCTTTTTCACCCAAGAGGGGGCCGATGCAATCCTTATACCAGGCCGCGCCGAGGTGTACCGTCCGCTTGAAGATGCCGGAGGGCTTGAGCATCCTGTCCATCTTTTCGATCATGTCCATATCTTCATCTGGCAGAGACGCCGGTGCCGCGTGGTACCATGAAAGTATTTCACCGAGAGCGGTCTGCACCTGCTTTTTTTCCTTGCCCAGTAGGGTATATGCGGCCTTCTCCCCCATGATGGGAACGGATAAATCGGCAAAAGCCTCTTTCAGCAGTTCCTCGTCATTCAGCAAGCGTGTATGTATCAATTCCTGAAACCAGCTCATACCCTATCCCTATTCGGTGGTAATGAGGCGCTTATACAGCCCCTCATTTGCCAGCAACTGTTCGTGTGTTCCCCGCTCCACAACCGCGCCTTTGTCCATAACGATGATTTCATCACAGTCCCGGATGGTGGACAGACGGTGAGCCACAAAAATGCAGGTGATGTCCCGCCGCTTGATAGCCTCCACCACCTCATGCTCGGTCTGGGCGTCCAGAGCGGAAGTCGCCTCATCGAGGATGATGATGGTCGGGTCCTGGGCAAGAAGGCGGGCTATCTCCAGCCGCTGGCGCTGCCCGCCGGAAAAGTCCTTGCCGTCTTCCAGCACGGGATAACCATAACCCTTCTCGCGGAGCATCACATCCTCGTGGATTTGCGCGTCTTTGGCCGCGAGGATCATCTCAAAATCCTCGATGGATGTATCCCACATCTTGATGTTGTTCGAGATGCTATCCTGAAAAATCGTAATGTCCTGATCCACCACCGCAAGACTGCCGGTGATAACCGCGTGAGGTATGTCCTCCACGTTCACATCGTCGAAACAGATTTCCCCGCTCCATGGCTTGTACAAGCCGCTTATGAGCTTGGCGAGGGTGGACTTTCCGCAGCCCGACGAGCCGACAAAGGCCACGGAAGCGCCAGGCTTCAGTTCCAAATCAAAATGTTCTATCAAAGGCGGGGCTAATTTGGAATAACCGAAGCTCACGTCTTTCATGGCGAGGCCGCCGGACAGCTTGTGGTATTGCGCGTCCGGCTTTGGCGCAAGCGGCGGCCTGTCCGTCGGGTAGTGCAACACGTCTTCCACCCGCTCCATATTGGTTCGCATCTCCTGAATACTCTGGCCTGCCACTAGCAGGGAGTTCGCCGGCCGCATAAAGGCGCCGAGAAAGCCCTGAAAAGCGAGGAATATGCCGGCGGTCATACTGCCCTGTATAATCAGATAAGCGCCCAGACCCAGGAGCGTTATTTCCGACAGCTTCTGAACAAGAAACGGAAGGTTCCCCATGATTTGATTGGTCCGGGTGAATCGAACTGCGGCGGCGTTTGCCGATGCCTGAAACCCGGCCCAGCGTTCAAAATATCCGTTTTCAGCCCCCGATGCCTTGAGGGTTTCGATCATATCAATACCGGCAATCGTGGAGCATATCAGCTTGCTCTCATGGGAAGCCTGCACCCGCGCAATGGCAACCCGCTTTTGCGATATAAGCTGCGCCACCGCGATATTGATGCCCACCGCCGCCACCCCAATGAGGGTGAGGGGCAGGCTGTAGCGAATCATAATAATGAGATAAAAAAACAGCATCACCACGTTGAGCGCCTGGGGAACCACAGTATCCAACAGGGTTACGCTGATGGTCTGGTTGGAAGACATCCGGGCGACAATATCCCCGGCCATACGCTGGGAGAAGAATTCCATAGGCAGACGCAGGACGTGCCATAAAAACTGACCGTTAGCAATCGCGGCGAACTTGCCCTTCATCTTGGTAAAGTAAACCGTCTGGAGAAAGGTCACAATAAACCGTATCAGCACGGCGGCCAGCATGACCAGTATCAGCCCGTTGAGCCAGTCCGCGTTACGCCCGGATAGTACCCGGTCTATGAAGATCCGGGAAAAGACCGGATTAACCATATCAATTATTGAGAGGATGAGCATGGAGATCACAATAAAAACGGCGGGGATAAGCATCCCCTTCATCCGGGAGCGGGCAAACCCCCACACGCTGCTCTTCCTGCCCCCCTTTGCAAAGGCTTCGCCCGGCTCAAAGGTAAGCGCCACACCGGTAAAGGAGCGGTTGAACTCGTCCGGCGGGATTTCCACCCTGCCCCTGCCCGGATCGTTTATAATGGCCGACTTCCTTTTGAAGCCGCAAAACACGACAAAGTGATTGAAATTCCAGTGGATGATACAGGGCAGCATTTCTTTCAACTGTTCCGGCTCCGTGCGAAAGGCTTGAGCGCTAAAACCGTAGGCGCGGGCGGCCTGTAGTATATTTTTCGCGTTTGAGCCGTCCCGCGACACGCCGCAGTCGCTACGGACCTGTTCCAGGGGTACCCATTTTCCATGATAGGCCATGACCATTGCCAGGGATGCGGCACCGCATTCCAAGGCCTCCATCTGCATAACCTGGGGGCATTGAACAGCCCCACGCCGTTTCCTTGCTGCCGGCCACCGGTTTACTTTCTTTTTTTCTGTCATCATGGCACTTCCTAAACCAACCACGGTGGAATCGTCCCTATTTTTTTAAAAAGTCGAGGGGGCGAATCCGGGCGGTGGTAATCGTAACGGGATACACCAGCGCCTTCTCCCCTGACCTGCCGTCCCCGGATGGTTCAAGGACGAATTCGACCTTAATGTTCCATTCCGTAAGCCCCAGAGCGTAAGCGGCATAATCCCCCCGCAGCGCCTGCGCCGCTTCCCGGTGCGATTCGGGGATTGCCGCAATGCGCAGCACCTTAGCCGGATTGTCCCCTATCCGGGCGCTCATACCCGGCTGTATACCCTGCGCGGCATTGTAGGGAAGATAAGAGACATAACGATCCCCCTCCGCTACAGCTTTAGTGGAAACCGTGGTAGCTATGGTCGCGGTGGCGGCCCAGAAAAACGCCGAAACCAGCAGCATCAGGAGCGCCGCGAGGATTATCCAACCCGCCGGATTGGACACTTTGATGTAATCGTAGAGCTGGTCCGGAGAGGATATATGATCAAGGCTCTCTTTCCGAAAAACTGTATCAGTCATAGAACTTCCTTCTCGTATTGGTGATTGAACTATATCAGGATAGTACACCGGCCATTTAGTATCAAGTACACCTTTCATCCGGCCTTCAATAAGAAAATGGCGATTCAGGCGGGGTCGTTGCGGGGGGACTTGACTAAACACCGAATATGGTGTACATTGATTAATGGACACAAATAATGCAATACGAGTGGGACAAAGAAAAAAATAGGCAAAACAAGGCAAAACACGGAGTGAGCTTTGAGCAGGCGGTTTTTGCCTTAAAAGACCCGTTCCGGCGCATGACCTATGATTTTGACCATTCGTTTGGTGATGAAGACCGCTGGAAGGTTATAGGCGATGCCGGCGGTGTCATTTTGTTTGTGATAGAAACCGAATTGGGCGCCGATGCCCTCCGTATCATCAGCGCACGTTTGGCCAACTCAAAAGAAAGGAGAGAGTACAATGAAAACCTTTAGCTATTCGGATGATAATTTACCGCTGGTAAGCGAAAAAGACTGGATGGAGCTTCGGGACAGGGCCGGCCGCATAAGCGACGATGAAATCGACTATTCTGACGCTCCGGCAAGCACCGATTTTTCCGCTTTCAGGCGCTGGGACGATCCTTCCCTCTATCGGCCCGTTAAAAAAGATGTCCATATTAAGCTGGATGCCGACCTATTGGTCTGGCTAAAAAGCGGCGGCAAGGGTTATCAAACCCGGATAAACGCCCTGCTCCGCAAGGCGATGAGTTTAGGCGCCTAAGCTATAAACACATTCCCTACCCGTCCGGGTCATCGCTTTAAGGTTGGCTGCCGGGGTCGAAGGGGTTGCCGAAAAAGCGCCAAAATTCCCCCCGCGAAAAGTGCCACAGGCACTCACCGCCCAAATGACTGAATCAAGCCGCCGCATCATCGCGGCCATCCGGGCTGTCCCGCCGGGGAAAGTTTCCAGTTACCGGGATATTGCCCTTGCCGCAGGAATACGCAACGGGGCCCGCCAGGTGGTTAGGATACTCCATTCCCTCAGCGGCCCGAAAAGCCTGTCCTGGCACCGTATCATCAAGGCTGACGGCAGCATTGCGCTGGGCGAAGGACAAGGCCGGGAACTGCAAATATCGCTGCTCCGCGCCGAGGGCGTTGAAGTTTCGGACGCTGGCCGTGTGGATATGGCGCGGTCCGGGTTTACC
>JAITNP010000122.1 GCA_031290455.1 Treponema sp.
TAGGGAGTAGCTGCCGTATTGCCAGTTTGATCGTTAATCCAAGCTTGAAACTGTTCAACGCTGGTAAAATAAAACGCTACCGGAATTACAATATCCGCTTTGCCCTGCCGTTGTACGCTATTGGCGCTTTGAAGAAAGACCTCGGTGCAGGTATGATCTCGGTGTCGGTTATCTGCAGGGTCAGGGTAAACTCATCCCCCACCGCCGCATCGGCAATCCGCAGCAGAACCTCCTCGCTGGTGGTCTGCTTCAGGGTAATTTTTTCCCGGAGGGTTCCTTCCAGCGACAGATTCAGGGCAAACTGTGATAGGGGTTTAGCAGCCGCACCGCCACCAGGGAGTAGTTATAATACTCGCATCCTGTCAACAGGGCGGAAATCAATTTGAAAACAGCTCACTCCAAGATGGTAATCTCTACCCGGCGGTTAAGAGCGCGGCCGGGTTCCTTGGCGTTGTCCCCTAAGGGTTTCGTACCGCCCCAGCCCTTGTAGATCAGCCGATCCGCCGAAATACCCCGGGATACTAATTCGTCCACCATGTGTTTGGCCCGCTGTATCGAAAGGTCCATCTCCCCACCGGGGTCTCCAGTGGCAGCGGTATGTCCTTCCACCAGAAAGATCCGCTCTGGTACCTGCTTGAGCGCTTGGGCTATCTTATCCAGCCGGGGTCTCTCCACCGGGAGGAACGCCGCCGAATCGGGGACAAACCGGATATCCTTAATGGTAAGCCGTATACCTTCGGGCACAGGGACTAAGTCTATATCAGTACCCAAATTCATGACCACCGCCTTGTCATCTTTTGAAGCGCTGTCCTCGGCAACGGCGATAACCGCGGCAGGTTCGCTCTCGATGGGTACGATATCAGGAGGAGTAATCACTTCATTATCTTCAATTTCATGCTTCAATGAAGCTATGACGGCGTTCTTGTTTAAGGGGACGCTTCCTTGACCGAAGGTCAGGGTAAAGCCCCGAAAGCGTACCGTGGAGCCGTCGGCCCAGGAAAAGGTTTCGTCCAGATTATCCCGCATCAACAGGGGAAGCCCATCTGAAACCCGAAGCAGAATATCGACCGTATGGCTCCCTTGAAGCTTAACAAAGCCCGGTCCCCCGGCGGCATTACCTTGATACCGGGCGGGATACCGTGCAACTATCCGGTGTACCGGAACATCCCGGTACACTTCGACCCCCCGGTATTCGTATTCCGCAAGAAACGGAACCACCACCGGCTTTCCCGTATTCAGGGGGTCCACAGCGCGCTCCCCCCGAGCGTTCCACTTTGAACCGGGCCATACCTGCTGGACCGGAAAAGTAGGAAAGCCCCGAAGCGAGGGGAACCCCTGATCCCCCTCTATTTTGATGGTTCCGTTCCCCCGGAGCTGAAAATCGACGGGAACCACCACATCCACCGCCTGGGCGCTTTGGCGCATGTCCCGGAGGGTTTCTTCCAGCACAAAAAAATTCCCCCGGTACACGAGGGTATCCGGATCATCCGCCTCAATAGGGGTAATGAATGCCCGAACTTCGTGGTATACATGCCCGATATATTTCTCATTATCGTACCGGGACCAATCGGATCGCTCAACCAGAGAATAGGGACCGGTCTCCGTCCTGATCAGGGTCACCGCCCTCGGTCTTTCCTGGGCATGCAAACAAAGGGAGGACAAAACCATTGCCCCCAGCAGGATACCCTTGCAAATTAATCGTCTCATACATACAGTATATCGGAGATATGACATCAGTTTGATTATCCTTATCATACCATCTATGTATAAAATTATAGAAGGAGGCCCCTCGGTTTATGAAGATTCTCGTTGCTCCCGATTCATTTAAAGGCAATATGAGCGCTCCGGAAGTGTGCGCTGCCATAGAAGCAGGGATTGTACAGGCGGATAAAACCGCGACAATATACAAAATCCCCCTGGCGGACGGTGGGGAAGGCACTGCCCGGGTGGTAACCGAAGCCGCAGGGGGCCGATTGGTTACCCTAAGGGTTACCGGGCCGCTGGGGGACAAGACTGATGCGGCATTCGGCCTCATTGCCGGGGGGAGGGTGGCGGTGCTGGACATGGCGAGTGCCTCGGGGATAGGGCTGGTAAGCCGGGATCGGCTCAATCCCCTGAAGGCCACTTCCTATGGTACGGGGGAACTCATCGCTGCCGCGCTGGATACGGGGGCACAGGAACTTATCATCGGTATTGGCGGGAGCGCCACCAATGACGGCGGTATCGGGATGATCAGCGCCCTGGGTTTCAGGGTCTTGGATGCCCAGGGGAATCCTGTGGGACCAGGGGGAGCGGCCCTGGCAAAGATAGCCTCGATAGATAGCAGCGGGGCAGATACCCGGCTTAAACAGGTTTCTATCAAGGTTGCCTGTGATGTTACCAATCCTCTTTTAGGTCCCCAGGGAGCCTCCGCCATCTTTGGCCCGCAAAAAGGGGCGACCCCGGACATGGTGGAGGCCCTGGACGCAGGGCTTGAGGTTCTCGCCTCCGCCTGGATACGAGGGGGCCTTGCCGTGGATGTGGAACAGCCGGGGGACGGAGCAGCCGGGGGCCTGGGGGCGAGTTTGCGTATTTGTTTGGGGGCGGTCATGGAATCCGGGGCCATGCTGGTGATGCGGTATGCAGGCTTTTTCAACCGGCTCAAGGAAGCAGACCTGGTTATCACCGGGGAAGGCATGACCGATGGTCAGACCGCAGGAGGCAAGCTCTGTTCCGTGGTGGCCCGGGAAAGCCATAATGCCGGGGTGCCCGTGGCCCTCCTCTCTGGAAGTCTCGGCGGGGACGTGTCTCAACTGGGTGCATCCTTTGATTATGCGGTTTCCATCGCCTGCGGTCAGATTGGCCTTGACGCCATGATCAAGGACAGCCGGCGAGATCTCGGCTTTGCCACGGAAAACCTCATCCGGGCAATCGGTATCGGCAAAAAGATAAGGCGGGATTAGGGGGTGGAACAAAAAACTGATGACCTTACCGGTATGGATGTTGCCGGGGCAAAAGCATACATCCTCGAGTATATTACCACCCTTAGGCTTAGGGAAAAGCACGGGGAAGCACTGGACCAGGAACTTGAGCAATGGAATTCCCGGATAACCCTTGCCCGCTCCAAGGGAGCGGTCGATTTGGCCCTTGCCGCGGAAAAGGAAGCGGCACGTCTCAAAACCCGAAAGGACGCCCTTGCCGCAGAAATTGCGGAGCTGAAAACCCAGATTGAAACCATGCGGAAACAGCTTCCCGGTCTTGCGGCCCGGGAACGGCGGATCGACCCGGACCTGCTGGAACAGGAGCTTTTAATGGCTGCCGGTTACCTGCCGGGAGCGGAGCAGGAGGCAGCAACGGACCGGGCTTTAAAGGCCATGGAAAAAGCGGCTTCCGCCGATACTGCCCTAGCAGCGTTAAAGGCAAAGATGGCTCAGAACAACCAGGGCAGCCCCTCATGAACAGGGTCCCCCTCCTCCCGGGCCGGAAGCGTCCCCTCATCTTTGCCCACCGGGGCTGTTCGTCCCTGGCCCCGGAAAATACCATGGCCGCGTACCGAAAAGCCCGGGACCTGGGTACTCCGGGCATAGAATTGGATGTCCATGTATGCGCTTCCGGGGAATTAGTGGTAGCCCATGATGATACCTTCAACCGTACCGCCCTCCTTAGCAAACAGGGAGATGGCGCTGCCTTATTTAATCGTACCATCGAAGACCTCACCCTCGAAGTAATCAGGACCATTGATGTGGGGGCTTTTTTTAACCCCTCAGGTACCGGGGAACACCCGCCTCTGCTGGAAGAAGTGCTGGAAGAATTCTGTCCCGCCATGTATATTGATATAGAACTAAAAACCCGTAAGACAAAAAACGATCCTCTTCCCGGCGCGCTGGTGGAAAAACTCAAAGCCCTGGGAGACCGGATTTTGCAATCGGTAACCATTTCTTCGTTTAACCCCTTCAGCCTGGCAGCGGTTAAGCGGCGCTGTCCCGCAATTCCCACCGCCATCATCTGGAGTGCGGACAAGGACGTGCCTTTCATCCTCCGTCATGGTTTTGGCCGGATCCTTTCCAGCTGCGACTACCTCAAACCGGTCCATCTTCAGGTGAACCGGCTCTCCTATTTCAGGTTTACTGGCCTGGAGGGACGGCCTCAGGTACCCTGGACCATAGATGACCCGGCCCTGGCGGAAAAGCTGTTTAACCTCGGCTGCGAAGGGATCATCACCAATAGGCCCCAGGAATATGAGTAATTCCCGCTCCCTGGTACGCCATGGTTCAATCCTCTCCCTCCTCACCCTGGGATCCAGAGTCCTGGGGCTTCTTCGGGAAATGGCCAAGGCAAGCCTTTTGGGTACCAGCGCCCTTTCGGACGCTTTTTCCGTGGCCTTTTTAATCCCCAACCTGTTCCGCCGCCTCTTTGCCGAAGGGTCCATTTCCGTGGCCTTCATCCCCACCTTTAAAGAATACCTCCTGGAAAATAACCCGGTGCGGATTAGGGAATTCCTTTCCTGTTTCTTTACCTTTCTTACCTTCTTCGTAACCCTGGCGGTCATGGCCGGCATCATCCTAACCCCCATACTCGTACCCATTTTCGGCATGGAAGCCTTTGATGAGACCATCTTTTTGACCCGCCTCATGTTTCCATTTTTGGCCTTCATTTCCCTGGCGGCGTTTTTTCAGGGCATCCTGAACAGCGTCCATGTCTTTGCCCCTTCGGGACTTGCCCCGATACTGCTCAATGCGGTTACGATCCTCTGCGCCTACGGTCTCAGCCCCTTCACCCAAAATCCCGCCCGGGCCATGGCCATCGGCGTCTTCATAGGCGGGTTCCTGGAAGCGGCAATTCAGTTTCCTTTTGTCATAAAAAAGGGATACCCTTTCTTTTTTACCGGCCTTAAACGGGCGATCCGCAACCCCGGAACCCGGAAAGTGCTGCGGCTCGTCGGTCCCACCATCATCGGTATGGCAGCCTATCAACTCAATGACCTCGTCTCTACCGCCCTCGCGGGAAATGCCGGGGAAGGGGTAGTATCGAGCCTGCAATACTCCCTGAGGCTCCAGGAACTCATCCTGGGGGTATTTGCCGTGTCCATTGGGACCGTGCTCCTCCCGGACCTGGCAGAACAGGCGAAATCCGCACGCTGGGAGCTGTACAACGAACGGCTGGTTTCAGCCATGAATATCATCGCCCTCATCACCATTCCGATCACCTTTTTTTCCCTTGCCCAGGGAAACGCCCTGATACGCCTGCTCTTCCAGGGCCGCAGCTTTGGTGAAACATCGGTCCGTTTAACCCTATCGGCCTTCACTTTTCACATGCCGGGGCTTTTTTTCATCGCCCTCAATCGTATCTTAGCGCCGGCCTTCTATGCCCAAAGCGATTCCAAGTCTCCAACCCTGGCGGGGATTATCTCCTTTGTTGTCAATATCGTACTTGCGACACTGCTGGTCGGTCCCCTGCGCGGCGCCGGGATAGCCCTGTCCCTCTCCCTGGCCAGCGCGGTCAACACCGTCCTCCTGGTGCTCTTTCTTAGGAAAAATCCTAACATTGCCGTGGGTAAGGCGCTAAAGCCGGCCCTGCTTTACACTTTCAAACTCATCTTTTTTTCAGCCCTGGCAGTGCTCCCGGTTGTATGGATCAATCCCCGTCTTTCCGCACAATTCGCGGACCAAGGCCGGTTCATCGCCCACGGGCTTCCCCTGGTCATCACGGCGATGATATACGGAGCCGTGGGATTGTTCTTCCTCTTCATAACAAGAGACCAGTTGATTCGTGGAATAATAAAGATGATTCACCGATAGGCCAAACGCCACTTCCAGTTCGGCTGGCGGATTGGAAGCGTTAATCAGCGTAAATCCGCTGAAGGATGTTTTTGGCACGTGAAGCGGCCCATGCAGGGGAAGCGTGCCGCATCCTCAAGCGAACAATCCACAGCCCCCTGCTCAAGAAAATCAAGACTGCCATTGATACGAGGCCATTGAGCAGGGGGCATACCGCTTCCTCCGCTGGTTACGTCGCGCCTCCGGCGGCACGCTCCATGAGGGACCGCACCAGAATCGGGAGGCCGTAGAGCCTGATGAAGCCCTTGGCGTCAGCATGGTTGTAGAGTTCTCCGGTGGCGAAGCTGGCAATAGAGGCATTGTACAGGGAATAGGGAGCGTTTACCCCGGCGGAACGGATGGAACCTTTGTACAGTTTAAGCCGCACCGTACCGGTAACGGTTTTTTGAGTGGAATCCACCAACGCGGTCAATGCCTCCCGGAGGGGGGTAAACCAAAGCCCGCCGTAGATCAGTTCTCCCATCTTCTGGGCGACCTGCTGCTTAAAGGCGTAGGTCTGGCGGTCAAGGCAGACATGTTCTATTTCCTGGTGGGCATAGTACAGAATACTGCCACCGGGAGTCTCGTAGACCCCCCGGCTTTTCATCCCCACCACCCGGTTTTCCACCAGGTCCACGATGCCCACCCCATGAGCGCCCCCAATCTTGTTGAGGGTCCTGATGAGTTCCACCCCACCCAGTTTTATACCGTTTACCCCCACGGGGATACCCTGCTCGAATTCCACTGCCACATACACCGGCGTATCCGGGGCCTGTTCCGGGGGAACCGTCATCTTGAGCATGGTACCCAGAGAAGGCTCGGTGGCAGGGTCTTCCAGTTCCAGGCCCTCATGGGAAATATGCCAGAGATTATCATCCCGGCTGTAGGAATCAGCTTTTTTCATGGGCACCGGTATTCGCCGCTTTTCAAGGTACTCAATTTCCTCCTCCCGGCTTTTTATATCCCAGATCCGCCAGGGGGCGATGATCTCCAGGTCCGGGGCAAAGGCCATGATCCCCAGGTCGAAGCGAACCTGGTCGTTACCCTTGCCGGTAGCTCCGTGGGCAATGGCCACTGCCCCTTCCCTGCGGGCGTACTCCACCAGGACCTTGGCGATGAGAGGCCGGGCAGTGGAAGTTCCCAGGAGGTACTTGTCCTCATAGCAGGCATTGGCCTTAAGCGTAGGCCAGACATACTCCTCCACATACTGCTGCTTCACATCCGCCACATAACAGGACAAGGCCCCGGTGTCCAAGGCCCGCTGGGTGATGGTATTCCAGTCCGCCTCCTGGCCCACATCCACACAAACCGCCACAATGTCGCAGTCATAGTTCTCTTTTAACCAGGGGATGATCACCGTGGTATCCAGTCCCCCCGAATAAGCAAGGACGATTTTCTTTTTCATGTATTACTCCGATAAAGCCGTCAAACACGAGAAAACGGCCCAGATTCAACGCCATTATACCACCGGTACTATAAACCCTGGCAAGGGGGAGGTTTTTGGCATGATGGCCGCATATTTTGTTTGACAGCGGTATATTCATGGAATAAAATGAGGTGAACATTAGTTCAAAAAAATTGATACTTGGAGGAATGTATGAAACTGTTGAAGACAACTCTGTGCGCGGCTTTGGGAATGGCCCTGGCCGTGGGTAGTGTATTCGCGGGCGGCGGCGCCCAAAGTAGCGGTGGGCAGGCTGCCGGGGGTTCCGGCGCGAAGATTGCGGTTACCTTTGCGGGTACCGAAGGCGCCACCAGCGGGCAGAGCCGGATGATGACGGAAGTGACGAAAACCCTGAATGACTCTGGTCGTTTTGACGTTAAGGTGTATGTCGCGGGCGCACTCCCTGGGGACACGGACAACCTCGTAACCCAGGCGAAACTGGGGGTAAACCTGGTGGTACCCTCGGATCCCGGACGCCTGGCAAGCCAGTTCAATATTCCGGACCTCAATATCCTGATGGCCCCTTATGTGCTCACCGATTATAAGCTGCTGGAAAAACTCCCCCAAACCGCCCTGTATAAGGAATGGCAGACGGCGCTTGAGGCCCAGGGCATCATCCTTATCGCCGATATGTTTAACGGCTTCCGGAGCTTCTATACCACGACGCCGGTAAACAATGTTGCGGACCTTTCAGGACTACGCCTCCGGGGTTTCGGTAACGCCATTGGTCAGGCCTTGGCCAAGTACCTCGGCTATGCCCAGACAACCGTGAATGCCACGGAGATTTACTCTGGTATTCAGGCAAAATCCCTTGACGGATGCGAGATTCAGGCTTCGACCGCCGACAGTTACCGTCTCTATGAGGTTACCCCCTACCTTGCGCTGTCAAAGCACTATATGCTCCAGAGCAGTTTCGTATGCGGAAAGGCGCTGCTTGATAGTATGCCCGCCGCGGACCGGGATTTTTTTCTTAAAACGGTGAATGATGCCGCCACAAAGTACTCCGGCATCATAGCCCAGGAAGAACAGGGATACTATGACGGATTCAAGACCAAGGGCATTACGGTAACTGAGGTTGATATTGCCGAGTTCCAGCAAGCAGTGGATCCCCTCTATACCAACAACGATCTTAAACTGACCGCCGGTCTTAAAGACAGACTGTTCAAAGAGTTGGGACTGTAGTGAGAGAATAGTTAATAAGTAATAGAGAATAGAGGAAGCGGGGAGCGCGTTTTTTTCCACGCTATTCTCTATTCGCTATTTGAGGGGGATGGATGCGCGCATTATACAAGTTTCTTTGTAAGGCCGAGTTAGTCATCTGCGGGGTAGGGTTTGTCGTCCTAGTGGCCCTCGTTTTTCTTTCGGCTATTCTACGGCTTTTTCGGGTTTCGATGGCCTGGAATATTGATATGGCGATGCTCCTGCTGGCGTGGACGGCTTTTTTGGGGGCTGACATTGCGTATCGAAGCGGGCAACTGGTCGGTATTGACCTCTTAACCCGTAATCTACCCAAAAGAATTCAGAAAATCGTTGAGATTTTAATATTCCTCATCATCCTGTTTGCGCTGGTGGTCATTATTATCTTTGGAATCAGGCTGGCGGCATCTGAGTGGATTCGCAAATACCAGTCCATGCCCATCCCGTATTCGCTGGTAACCTTGAGTATGTCCTTCGCGGCGGTCTCCATGATGCTGTCTACCATCCTCAAGATAAAGCGGTGTATTCTTACCTTTAACCAAAAAGAACCTCCGGCCGGCCTTACGGCAGACCAAGCGGGTCTAACCTAAGGAGCGGCTCATGACATTTTTATTGCTCTGTTTTGTTGCGTTTCTCATTATGGGAATGCCCATCGCCTTTGTTATCGGTATATCAGGCATGGCATACTTTGCCTCAATGCCGATACTGCCCTTTGAGATTGTCGTCCAGCAGATTGTTTCCCAGAGCCAGTCCTTCGCGTTTCTTGCGGTTCCCTTCTTTATTTTTGCCGGTAATTTGATGAACGTGTCGGGAATCACCGACCGTTTGTTGAGCCTCGCCCGGCTCCTGACCCGCCGGATGTACGGCGGTACCGCCCAAATCAGCGTGGTGATGAGTACCCTCATGGGAGGGGTTTCCGGTTCGGCCACTGCCGACGCCGCGATGGAGACCCGCATCCTGGGGCCTGAAATGATACGGATCGGGTATAAAAAAGGCTACATCTGTGCGGTCAACTGCGTTACCGCCCTGATCACCGCCACCATCCCGCCGAGCCTGGGGCTTATCATCTTCGGCTTTGTGGGGGAAGTGTCCATCGGCAGGCTTTTTGCCGCCGGGATTATCCCAGGGGTGCTCATGATGGTTTTTCTTATGGCGACCACCACCCTCACCTCGCGCTACTATAAATATGACCCCCCCAAGGTCGAAGCGCCGAAGCTCACCGCCAGGGAATTGGTTGATAACTTAAAAGATTCCATCTGGGCGCTGTTCTTCCCCATCATCCTCATCGTCGGTATCCGTTTTGGCCTCTTCACCCCTTCCGAATCGGGGGCCTTCGCCGTGGTCTACGCGATTATCATCGGAAAGTTCGTGTACAAGGAACTCACCTGGGAAAAATTCAAACGCGCGCTGATTACCTCCTTCAAGGATAACGGGGCGATTATGCTGATTATCGCCATGTCCGGGCCCTTCAGTTACGCCATAACCTGGGTTCAGTTGCCGATTGCGATGAGCAACCTAATTTTCGGCATTACCGATAATCCGCAATTGCTCACCCTCATAATGCTGGGCTTTCTCTTTATTTCCGGTATGTTCGTGGATAGCAACGTCAACTTCCTGCTCTTGACGCCGATATTCCTCCCCATGGTTACCTCGGTTGGTATGGACCCGGTGCATTTTGGGGTGTTAATGGCCACCATCGTTACCCTGGGAGTGATGACCCCGCCGATAGGTTCGGCGCTGTACACGGTATGCGGTATCATCGACTGTCCGCCGGAGGAATACACCAAATACTCCCTGCCCTTCATGGGCGCGGTCCTGCTGGAATTGGCGATTCTGGTCTTCATACCCCAAATAGTACTCTGGATACCCAATATGATATTCGGAGTTATAAAATAGCGATATTTTTACCCTGGGGAATGTGATGGTATCCGGTTACTACCCAAATAATATGCTGTATACCATGTACATCGAAATCATAATCAAAATAACCATCGGTAAAGATGAGGAGGGGGTATTTTGTGTAGCCATGTTCCTGGGTCCAATCAAAGACACATTGAACATGGGTACCGCCCCTGCCTGTAAGGGGTATATTTTTCCAGCTCCCCTTTTTGTACGCGGTTTCAACATTGGTTATGCGGGTATCCCATTGCATGAGGATTAATTGACTAAAATCCCGGGTCATTTTTTCTATCTCGGTAAAAAATTGCTGCAACAGGCTTTCACTAATTGAACCCGATGTATCAACGGCAATAAGTAATTTATTTGATAATCTTCGCATTCCGGGAAGGGGTAAATTTCTTCTGTTTCTGCGTGCCCAGGTATGTTCAAAATAAGGTCCGTAATCATACAGTAATGGTGATAGCACCCTTCTTAAATGTTGTGTCCAGGGTATATGCGCAGGTTTTAATAATGCTTGTAACGCCTCGGCGCCCGTACCGCCCATGGTACCCCAGCCGCTGATGACAGCGGATTCAATTATTTTACCCAAGGTCGATTCAGTTAATGCGTCAGAAGTGTCAAGGATGGTATGATCATCTATCTTGGAATTAAACATATCCTCAAATAGATGCTGCCCGGCCCCCTGACCTGGTTTCTTACCAGTACCGGCAGTACCGGTATCGTAACTCCCTTCATTTCCGTGCTGAAACTGTTGGCGAATACCGGTTAACCACCGGTAAACCGGCTCCGTTACCGGTTCACCGTGATACGGAGGAATAGCGGGGCTTCCCGGCACGCGCTTGGGATTGCGTATCATATCAAGATAGACCGCGCCTTGGGGTAATACCACAACCGCATTATTGATTTTCAATGTTTTAATGTTTTCATTAATAAGCATATCGCCGGCACTATAAAAAAGCAGGGCATCTTCCAACATTCTTTCACGGTGTAAGCGTATTAAGTGTTCGATTTCATGCACAATCAATCCTTCCATTTCTTTGTGGGTAAGGGGCTTCGTACTGCCATAGATAAAATCAGGATTAAAATAAAAGTTAATATTACCTCTGATACAATTAACCCCAACCGTAGGAATGGATCTGGTTTCAAAGAAATGAAAGCGAAACATAAATTCCGCAAAAAACGGCGCGTTCTTTATCCAGCTTAAGGATATATCTTCAAAAGGCGGAGGAATACGAATTCGCTTTACCCGGGGCGCAATGATACCTGCCGCCACTAAAGCAGAACAGGCGTTTTCTGTTTGTTCTTCGGTAAATGCGGCTTTATTGGCATTAATTACCTGTTCACCCATAGGATAGAAACACCCTTTTATCCTGTTTCTTTCAGCATGGTAATGAGCGCCTTGGCTTCTTCAGAATAGGTCTGGAGATACCTATCAATAAACACGTTTTCACGATCAATACATTTCTTTGTTAATGTTCTAAGGAAGGCGACATACATATCCTTTTCCAGGACAGTATTAAGATAGGCATGTACATTTTCAAGGTGTTGAAGTTCCACGGTTTCTAAGGTAATAAGCGCATCAATCACCGCATCATTGAGACTATACAATTGATCCCGCTGCATTACTTTTATTGTATGTTGAAGCGCAATGCTTTTCTTGTACCGGGTAACAATATCAATTCCAGAAACCATTTGTCTTAATTCAAGGTACTTAATAAAAGGCGCGGCCACCGCGGAAATAATATCCGGGCCTAAAAGAGCGGTTATTTCAGCAGGATCTACCGAACTATTTTGAGCAAGAATCCCGGAAAACTTTTCCCAGGAACGAGGGGTAACAAACACCCTATCCTCATCATGGGCAACATAATACAAATAATGCGGTCTGTGCCTTAGAAAATCAATGATAGCATCATTAATGCCATGGATTTCCGCCCATTCAATCCATGCGTCCACATCAACATCAATCGTAAAATGGATAAACCGGTTTTTTAGGGCGGCGTCCATTTCAACCACATCGGTGTTATCCTGATCCCCCAGATTACCTGCCGCAACAATAAACCATGAAGCTAACAGCCTGTGCATACCAACCTGCCGATCGAGTACCAGTTGAAACGCCGCTTGCAGCACATCAGGGCGGGCGCGATTAAATTCATCTAAAAGCAGAATACCCGAAGTACCTTTGAACGCGTCGATCCCTTCAAAGGGAAGAAATTCAGGGGGCAGCCATTTTGAAATATGCTGTTCCATGTCAGGAACCGGAATTCCCCGCATATCCGCAGATTCAAGCTGGGACAGCCGTAAATCAATGAAGCCGATTCCATACTCCTCTGCGATTTGTTTTACCGCCTGAGACTTACCAATCCCTGATTTCCCCCAAATAAACGGGGTAATCGGCTGTACAAAGGTCATGCCCCCTTCAGGCTTTCTGAGTACTAGTCGAAGTTTCCGCTTTAAATCCTTAATCGTCGCCATCAAGCCCTCTGATACGGTAGTATGCGATTTTTTATCGAGTTTTGCAAGTATCTGCCTCATTTAGGGTATCCGACGCCTCAGGCGGTCTTTGCTTGAACGGGGGATCAATTTTTTTTCTGATTTTTGCTGATTTTTATAGATAAATAAAAAAGAATGTGCTATATTTATATCAGATTATCTTGAATAATCAAAAATGGGCCTTTTGTTGGCAGTTTTTGTAATCTTTTGATGTTGCCTTTCATGTGGAAGCAGGGTACTTTGAAGGAATAAAGGATGGAGTGTTGAGCCTACAGTTAAAAAAGGCAGACCGATATACATGTAGAAGGCAGACCGTGTTTTCTATGTGGTTTTTTCGCATTTATGGTATGATTACCCGATGTAATATGCCGCTGGTGTCTTTATAAGATCGGAAGAGCGTCGTGTAG
>JAITNP010000141.1 GCA_031290455.1 Treponema sp.
CAATCATGTTATTACGCTCCTTGAGGTTTTATTATAACGGTAAAGTCGTAGTTGTCAATCTTTTTTTGAAGGACCCGATAGTATGATCCCCGGAAATTTATTCCAAATTGGAATAAAAATTATTCAAAAATCGAATTGCCTATTTGCCAAAACGCCGTATAATCAGCTAAGAATTCTTTTGGCCGGTATAGGCAAGTAAGGAGAACCATAAATGGTTTCAAAAATTTACGCATTGGTGGGGGGCTGGGATTTCAAGCCCCGGGATCTTGGTTTATCGGTGTACCGTTATAACAGCGAAGATGCCGCCCTGGATTATATGGACACGTATTTTCCTGAAGTATGCGTGGGCCAGCAATTTCTTGATAATGAGCGGCGCATGGTGTATATCACCAACGAATGTGACAGTCTGCCGGGAAAAATCGGCGGTGGCGGATCGGTATTGGCGATTGAAATTGACGGTGAAAGCGGAAAGCTTTCACTCCTCAACCGGAAAGCATCACTGGCGGTAAAGCCATCGTATGTCTGGGTAGATAAAACAAAACGCTACGCTTTGGTGCCCCATCACGGCGGACGGGGGCATGTGACAAAGATCCTGCGGAAAGCGGGTGGCGGCTTAACTTCAGAAACACTGTTCGACGACGCGGCATTGGTGCTTTTTCGCCTGGAAGCCGACGGCAGTTTGGGAGAGCCCTGCGATGCCCTGATAACGCCGGGTAAATTCCCGAACCCGGTACACGCCCTCTCCCATCAGCACAGCGTCGTGGGCGATCCCTCCGGTTCAATCTTCATCGTGTGCGATAAGGGAACCGATGAAATTTATTCGCTACGGATTGATTATAAAACCGAAAAGCTTGTTTTACTGGACACCGCTGCCAGTGAGACGGGTAACGCGCCCCGGTACAGCGTTTTTCACCCTGTTTTGCCTGTTTTTTACAGCAATAACGAGACAAATCCGGTACTTTCCGCGTATCACTATGACAAGGACTCCGGCGTTCTTACACCATCAGGCGAACTGCCCCTTACCGCGGGCAAAAGAAAAACCGAAGACGGAAAAACGATAATGCCTTCCGATATAGTGATAGAACACGGCGGCAGATTTCTCTTCGTCTCCCTAAGAGACACGGAAACCATTGCGGTTGTCGCCCTTGATGGGGCAGGTAACATGGAACTGCGGCAAACCGTCAACTGCGAAGGGAAGAACCCAAGGGGCCTTACGCTCTCCCCGGACGAACAGTATCTTTTTTCCCTCAATGTAGGTTCGGACAACATCAGCGCCTTCGTCGTTGCGGAGGACGGGACCCTCAGCTTTACCGGAAAAATGACAAAGGCCCTTTGTCCGGGTACCATGAAGTTTGTTACGGTTTAATGGCGATAATATCCTATTTTCTGAAGGAGGCGATGATGTAATCCCGGAAGGTTCTTTGCTGGGGGCTTAACTGCTTTTGCTTTGACCAGGCAAGTACCAAGGGGTTATTCGGTAATTCCGCAAGGGGGCGGATTATGATATTCTCCAGATTAAATGTGGTAAGATCGCTGTGATAAAGAATACTTACCCCAAAGCCATCAGAAATACTCTCGATAACGAGGGCCCGTACCTCCAGTTTTTTTATGTTTTTTGGCATTTCAGGAACCACGTGGACAAGATCCCGGAGTATGGTATAGGCCCAGGGATTGGCAACAAAGGTATCGTTTATTACGTCATAAAGACTCACGGTCTCACCTTTTGCGGCGGGATGGTTTTTGGGTAAAAGGACATAGAGGGGATCTGCGGCAAGCGCTACCATTGCGATTTCGGGCGCCGGTTGTAAAGGCTTGTGCATAATGCCGAAATCAAGCTCTTCGTTTTGCAGAGCTGTGAGTATCGAAACAGAGTCATCGTGGCGGGTAGTATCGAGGGGGATGTCCTGGTGTACGGCGGAAAATTGATCAAGGGTAACCTGGATCCCAAAAATATGAAACGAAGGTATCACCGTGCAGGAAACATCATGCCGCAGGACAAAGGCCTTGATATGGTCAAGCATGGTCTTGTAACCGGGAAGTAACTTTTGTAAATCCTCATAGAATTGACGGCCGGCCTCCGTCAGGGTAACCGGATAGTGGCTGCGGTCGAGAAGTCGTACCCCCAGTTCATCTTCAAGCTTGATAATCGACTTTGAAAGGGTCGCCTGCGAAATCTCGTGATCCAGGGCGACGTCCAAAAAACTCGAACCCTTCGCGATGGACATAAAGTATCCAAGGTGTTCCATCCGCATAAGCCCCCCTCTTTCCCCCACACTTCTCCGGAAAATCTATTCCAATATAGAATAAATAAAAGAGTAGAATCGAATTGTCAAAATGTCAAGATGTCCTTTATTATATCATCATCTCAAGGAGGATTTTGGTATGAAGAAATCAATAAAATGGTTGAGCCTTTTAATCGCAGCCGGGCTTGTTTTGAGCTTTGCCGCCTGTCAAAAGAAAGCAGTGGACGTCCCCGTGTCGTCAGCCGCTCTGCCCGCCGGGGGAGCCGCGGTTATCCGGGATGTGATTAATGTCGGCATCAATGCCGATCCCGGCGATCTATCGCCCTGGGCGCCTGTCAGTACCGGCAGATCCGATACGGAAGAAATGCTGTACCAGGCTCTGGCGACCAATGTAGACGGAGAAGCCGAAAGCTTACTGTACAAAGAATATAAGCTTGCGGCTGATGAAAAGTATGTGGATGTTTTCCTTTATGACTATATCCATGACTCCGCCGGGAACCCCTTAAAGGCTTCCGATGTGGTCTTTTCTTTTGATAAGGCGAAGGCAACAGGTAATGTCCGGGCTCTCAGCATCTGCGATAAGGCGGAGGC
>JAITNP010000154.1 GCA_031290455.1 Treponema sp.
CTCCTCCATCAGCTTGCGCGATTCTTCAAGCTGCTTATCCGTTTTCAGACCCATCTCGCGGAACTGCCGACCAGTTTCCTGAAGATATGCCCACACCTCACTCGGCGTGGGCGAGTTTACTGCCTCAGTTTGTTTCGCCATGTATACAACACCTCCGTGTTCTTCATTCCTCCATGCTACCCCTCTTCCACCCAAACCGTCAAACCCACACAAAAAAAGCGGGTGGTGGATCTACAAAGTATGCTCGCTAATTCCTTATAAGATATAGAATCACGTTAAAAATCTAACAAAAATGGATTTTTGTCCACTCATTAGAATTTTTCTAATTCCTTGCTATATAAGGAATTAGGTATTCTCGATCGGAATATTAGACAATCAAGTTAATCATAAATTCATGCTAATTCTATATATTATAAGGAATTACTCAGCATACTTTGTAGATCACCACCGATTTTTGTTTGTCCATATATATGTTGAAAAAAAATTGCCCCTTGATATGTTTCCATGATTTCCCTCCCATAATGAAAATCATGCCAACTATACCTTGTTTTTCAGAAAATTTTAATGCGCTCGCCCTGCTTGTCTTGAGGATTTATCGAACCTATGGTATGTTTACCTGCTATGGATACACTCATCATCAAGGGCGCCCGGGAGCATAATCTTAAAAACATTGATTTAGCATTACCCCGGGATAAACTCATCGTCATTTCCGGCCTGTCCGGGTCGGGGAAAAGTTCCCTGGCCTTCGATACTATCTTTGCCGAGGGGCAGCGCCGGTACATGGAAAGCCTTTCCGCCTATGCCCGACAGTTTCTGGGCCGGATGGATAAGCCGGACCTGGACTTTATCGAAGGGCTTTCCCCGGCGATTTCCATAGAGCAGAAGACCACGCATCGAAATCCCCGGTCTATCGTGGGAACGGTAACGGAGATCTACGACTATTACCGCCTGCTCTACGCCCGTATCGGGGTGCCCCACTGTCCCCAGTGTGGCAAAGAAATCCGGGAGCAGCCGGTGGACCAGATCATTGATACCATCCTCGCCATGGAGGAGGGTACAAAGATTCAGCTCCTTGCGCCGGTGATCCGGGGGAAAAAGGGAGAGCACCAGAAGATTGTGGAGGATGCCAGGAAGGCCGGCTTTGTCCGGGCCCGGATAGATGGCCTCCTGGTGAGCCTTGAGGATGATATCAAACTGGATAAACAGAAGAAACATACCATAGAAATCGTGGTGGACCGCCTGGTACTGGGAAAAGACATCCGGTCCCGGCTCGCCGAATCTGTTGAGACCGCCCTTGAAGCAGCGGATGGTATCATGCTGGTACTGGTCCATACGGCGGCGGGGGATGAGGAGCGCTTCTTTAGCCAGAAAAATGCCTGTCCTGATTGTGGTATCTCCATCCCGGAACTCCAGCCCCGGCTTTTTTCGTTTAACAACCCCTTCGGGGCCTGTCCCGCGTGTTCGGGCCTGGGGGCAAAGCTGGAATTCGACCCTCACCTGGTGATCCCCAACCGTTCCCTGTCCTTCAACGAGAGAGGGGTGGTGCCCTATAGCCCCGACTCTGCCTGGCACCGGAGCCGCTTCGAAAGCCTCGCCCGGCACTTCAAGTTCAGCCTGGACACTCCCTTAAAGGACCTTTCCAAGAAGGTCCTGGATGCTATTCTCTACGGCAGCAAGGAAGAGATTGACGTGAGCTACGAAAACCGGGACAAGACTGGCCGCTTTGAATACCGTTCCAAGTTCCCCGGTATCCTGGAGGACCTTAAGCGGCGGTATTTGGAAACCCAGTCCACGGGCATCAAGGAATGGCTGGAGAAGTTCATGAGCCAGAAAGCCTGTGAAGACTGTGGGGGGAAGCGGCTGAAACCGGAGGCCCTGGCAGTAACCGTCGGGGGCAAAAATATCTGGGAACTCACGAGCCTTTCGGTTACCGACTCCCTCAATTTTTTTGATACCATCCAATTCAGCGAGACCGAAAAACAGATAGCCGCTCAGATTCTCAAGGAGATAAACGCCCGGCTTGGCTTCATGAAGAACGTGGGCCTTGATTATCTGACCCTGGAACGGAAGTCCGCCACCCTCTCAGGAGGGGAGGCCCAGCGGATACGCCTTGCCACCCAGATAGGTTCCAGCCTTGTGGGGGTCCTCTACATCCTGGATGAGCCTTCCATCGGCCTTCACCAGCGGGATAACCAGCGGCTCATCGACACCCTCCTGTACCTCCGCAACCTCGGCAACACCCTCATTGTGGTGGAGCATGATGAACAGACCCTCCGCACCGCCGACTATATCGTTGACTTGGGGCCAGGGGCCGGGGTACACGGCGGCATGGTAGTGGCCCAAGGCACCCCAGAGGAAGTGATGCAGGTGGCGGATAGCCTCACGGGCCGTTACCTCGCGGGGACCCTCTTCATGAACATACCGGCGGAACGGCGGCCGGGGAAGGGCAATTTCATCAAACTAAAAGGGGTGTCGGAACACAACCTCAAAGGCATTGATGTGGAAATCCCGCTGGGGGTCTTTACCTGCATTACCGGGGTTTCCGGGTCCGGGAAGTCCACCCTCCTTTCGGATGTACTTTACCCGGCCCTGTCCAATCGGGTATCAAAATCAAACCACAGCGAAGGGGCCTACAAGAAGCTTGAGGGGGCGGAGTTCATCGACAAGGTCATCGACATCGATCAAAGTCCCATCGGCCGGACTCCCCGGTCAAACCCCGCAACCTACGTGGAGGTCTTCTCCGGCATCCGAGACCTCTTTGCCAGCCTCCCGGAGGCCAAGATGCGGGGGTATAAGCCGGGACGCTTTTCGTTTAATGTCAAGGGGGGGCGCTGTGAGAACTGCCAGGGGGACGGGACCATCAAAATTGAGATGAATTTCCTCCCTGACGTGTACATCACCTGCGACGTGTGCCACGGCCAGCGGTTTAACAAGGAAACCCTGGAAATCCGGTTCAAGGGCAAAAACATCGCCGATGTACTGGACATGACCATTGAGGAGGCGGCGGAATTCTTCGTCCATATCCCCACCATTGCCCGGAAGATGGAGACCCTCCTCTCAGTAGGCTTAGGCTACGTCAAACTCGGCCAATCGGCCCTTACCTTGTCCGGCGGGGAAGCCCAGCGGGTCAAGCTGGCCTTGGAACTTTCAAAACGGTCCACCGGCAAGACCCTCTACATTCTGGACGAACCCACCACCGGGCTTCACTTTGCCGATGTGAAGCAGCTCATAGAGGTGATCCAGCGCCTCGTGGACCAGGGGAACACGGTGATCATGATAGAGCATAACCTGGATGTGCTCCTCCAGGCAGATCATTTGATTGACCTTGGCCCCGAGGGGGGGGACCGGGGCGGGGAAATTGTGGTAACCGGCATCCCAGAGGAAGTGGCCTGTTATGCAGGGTCCTATACCGGCGTTTATCTCAAGAAACTTCTGGAGCGAAACCGAGGGCATAAAAACCATCCGGTATGGCCTGCGAAGAATTCCAACTAAGACCAATTTGTTATCGTGTACCTTTCCATGCGTTTATCCTGGGGTCCAGTGCTTATCTGCTTTTTTATCCTGATCCTCGGTCTGGTGGAGGTTCTGGATGCCCAGGAAGAGACTGCTCCCACCGGGACAGAAGCCAAACAACCATCCCCGGAAGAACATGTTCTGGAAATGGATATCAGGACTTCGACCCTGACGGAACTTGGCGCATGGTGCCGAAGCCTCAGTTTAAGCGAAGGGGGTACCAAAGAGGAATTGGCAAACCGGCTACGCACTTACTATACGCTCTCCATGCCCGGTGGCGGGGATGCATCTGGTGAAACCGCCGAAGGGAAAAAATCGACGAGCATTACCATTGAATCCGCCCGGAGTACCGAATATTTTACCCTTGAGGTGGTGAATGAAGAATACGCCCGACTGCGGGGGGGAGTGGTCTTGAGCCTGAAAGAAGGGGAGGCCATACATCGAATTACCGCCGGAGAAATCCTCTACAACCGGACCCGGAATAGTATGACCGCTTCCGGGGGAGTAGCATACGTCAAACAAGATGGGGATACCATCGAAACCTTCAAGGGAGAATCCATAACCGTGAACCTGGATACCTGGTCCAGCATCTTCATGGATGGTATAACGGAACGTTCCCTGACCGATAACCAAACAACCTACCGTTTTGCGGGAACCGTTATTTCCCGCAGCGAAGAGGAAGCGACCATCCTGACCGGGGCGGAAATTACCAATGCAACCAACGCGGAAGCGTTCTGGTCTCTTAAGGCCTCAAAACTATGGCTCTTACCCGGTTCCGATTGGGCGATGTTGAACGCCGTCTTAAAGGTGGGGGAAATTCCCATTTTATACATGCCCTTTTTCTATTTTCCTGCGGATGAAATTGTTTTCCACCCGGTGCTGGGCTACCGTTCCCGGGAGGGGAATTTTGTGCAGACCACCACCTATATCCTGGGACGGCCCAAGGCCAATACTGCATCGGAAAGCTCCATCTCCAAAATATTGGGAAGCAGTGAAAACATGGAAAAAACACGCCACGGGGTCTTCCTGCGAAGCACCGGGCATAAATCAACGAATCCCAATGATACCCGGCTTTCCGTCCTGTTTGACGCGTACTCCAACCTGGGAGCCTACCTGGGAACAGAACTGACCCTTCCCAAGAAAGGCATCTTAAGTTCCCTTGACCTATCGGCAGGTATCGGCTTGACCCGGGATATCTATCAGGTAAGCTCCGGGCATACCCCCTTTGCCCAGTATGATGGGTCTGATAATTGGAATACCTCCCAGTTCTTTTCGAATGAAGTGCCCCTGCGGTACCGGTTCAACACGAAGGGGTCCCTGGCCATTAAGAAGGGGTCCCTGAATTGGGTCCTCCCTTTTTATGCAGACCCCTATGTGGATCAAGACTTCGTCACCTATCGTTCCGAAGAAATGGACTGGGTTACTATGCTGAAATCAACCGCCAATACCACCGAGGAAACAACCACCACCAATACGATCCTCGGTTCCTATGAATGGAGGTTGAACGGTTCCTTCATTCCAACGATTCCCGTACTGGCTCCCTATATTTCGACCCTCTCGCTTTCAAGCATCAGTAGCAACGTTGCCTTTAGAACCCGAACCTCAACCGCAAAAACCGGTGGAGTTTCCCCGGATCGGACGTTTTTCTTTCCCGATAAATTTACCATCTATTCCATAAGCACCGCAATCGCGGGAACACCCCTTACCCTCGGCGGCGCTCCGACTACCCAAACCACCACGGGTAGTCCGGGGACTACCCAGGAATCTGATAAAACCCCGGCGGATCCTTTCAAGGAAATCGGAACTCCCCATGCTCCCTGGGAACAAGTTCCAGATCCCGGGATAGATACTAAAACCCCGGCGGATATACATCAATTGACCCCGCCGGTCATGAGCCAGCGTTTTGAGACGCCCAAAAGCGGTGGTCCCAAGTTTACCTTTGATTACCGATTTACCCCCTCAGCCGCTTCGGAACTGCAGTTCCGATCCTCTGCACAGAACTGGCCCGAGGTTGAGGATATCAATTGGGGGGAAATCTCTTCCATATTATCAACCGTCAGAGGCGACGGCAGCCTTACCTTCAGCGTAACCCAGCCGGAAACGAGCCTGTATTCCACGTCTCTCAAGTTTTCCGGGACCGGTTCATGGCAGGATTATACCTATATCAATGAAGAGGCTGAAGAATTCAGTACCGGTACCGGCGAGAATAAAGTAACCGACGAGACTAAAATAAACGCCGCCCGTGTGCGGGCCTATACCGCAACCTACTTCACCACCTCCTACGAATATGCTACCACGATAAAGCCCTTATATAGAAACGCACTATGGGGGAATTCGAGTCTCCAATATACGTTAAAAGGGCTTTTAGCTAAAAATAAATTTATCCTCGGGACCGAAGACGATCCGTCCTGGGAAACGGAATACGGCACCTGGGATAAGGACGACCTTGATACCCACCAGGTAGCCGCGAATCTTGCCGCGTCGGTGAGGGATAAGGTCCAGAATTTTACCCTCACCGCCGATATACCCCCGAAGGATCCAGCCCTTGCGGGGAACGCGACCTTCAGGGTGTGGCGCACGGAAACGAATATCCGGGGCAAATTCCTGGATCCCTTTGATGAACAAAAATTTGACCCCTTCTATTTTACCGAAACCCTGCGGTTCGGAACCAACAATAGTGGTTCCCTGCAACAATATGTGGTCTATAATCCTGAACTCGAAGAATTTACCAATTTCACCACCACCTTGAGCTGGAGCGGACTTTCAGCGTCTTATACCGCCACCCGTTCCCGGTCCTATACCCTTGAGCCTCAGGGTTGGGTACTGTCCATAGAGGATGAAAAATTGAACCCCCTGACGTTCAAAGCCGCCTATACCAAGACCTTTAAAAAGGTGTCCCTCTGGGATAATCGGTTTTCTTTTTCAATGAGCATGAATTCAAGTTTATCCTTTGATTTACAGCGGTATACCTATTCCAAGTTTACCAATACCTTTGGGTTTACCCTGGGGATAGTAAACTTTCTCGACATCGCCTTTAGCACCACCTCAGAAAACGCCGTGGTGTTTCGGTATTTTCAAAACCTTCCGTTTTTTGAGCTTCCCGTTGAACTTTCCGGGGAACAGAACTTCTTTATAGATCTCTTCAATTCCTTTCGTTTCGATGATGAATCGCTGCGCAAAAGCTCTGGCTTCAAGTTAAAAGCCTTCAAGATAGACCTGGTTCACCATCTGGGGGACTGGAACGCCAAACTGGGAATCACCCTAACCCCCTATCTGGATCAGAGTTCCGGCAGTGTCCCGGTATATAAATTCAACAATACCGTTTCCTTTCTTGTCCAATGGATCCCCATCACTGAAATAAAGAGTGAGATAACCTCTGATAAAGACAAAATGGTCTTTAAATAAGCCGCTTTCAAGCAGCGCTATCGGAGGCATACAAGATAGGGCCGCAATGCTTCTTTCCATCCTCCTGATTTACCGATGGCAGCTTTTACCCCCAAGGCAAGCATGGTATGCTCTGTTTGCTGGTTGATACTCGAGCTCATCACAATAATTGGCCCCGCATAAGAATCCACCATCTTTTTTATATACGTTTCCCCACTCATATCGGCAAGTGCCAATCCTGTGATAACCATGTCGGCACTGCCACCACTGACGGCTATAGCAGCATCTTCCCAGTTATCAAAACTTTCCACCTCAAATCCTTCATTAACAAGGAATATCCGCATCAATTTTCGAAAAAAGCTGCTATTATCGACGTGGATGATTTTTTTTTTCATTACACCCCCTCTCTGTTTGCACACGCTATTTTATCTCATTATGAGATGGTGCGGGTTTGTTTGTCAAGAATAAGGGTTTATCTAACGCCGCCCTGTACCAGCGATCCGTCATCCGTTACCAGGATGTAAACGGCACCGGGGAGCCAATAGTTTCACTCATGTATCATCGGTATCAATAATTGCCTATTATGTTTCTTATGCCGACTATTACCACGATATGACACGGGAAAGGAACTGGCAGCCCCTTTCCCGTGTCTACCGGTTTCTCTGCCCGGCCCGCTCTTGGGAACCTCGTTGCATTACCACGTTACCTACTCAACCTTAAACTTGGACACTTCCCGTACCAGGGCGTTAATATTTTCTTTATTATGACCGGTGATCTCATCTACCTGATTGACCGCGATGCTGATATGATCCGCGCCGGTAGCCATCTCGTTTATACCGTTGGTGATTTCCTGGGTCGCCATCTCAAGGTGCTTACCCTCGGTGATAACCTGCTGGCTACCCTCAAGCATCTCTTGAGAACCGCCCTTTACCATCTGGGTTACTTCGTTCAAGTAGCTTATCGCTTCGAGGATCTGCCGGCTTCCCTCATTCTGTTCTTCCATAGCGTTGCGGATGCTTTGTTCCTGATCGGATACAACCTTAACGCCTGAGTCAATCGCTTCAAACTTGTTCAAAACGGCGTCTGTGGATTTCGTGATCTTGTCTATGGAATCCTTTATCTTCTTCAAAACGCTGCCGATTGTTTTTGACTGCTCCC
>JAITNP010000065.1 GCA_031290455.1 Treponema sp.
CGCCCTCCGTAAAATATAGCATTGTCTATGACAACCCCGGTTATTTAAAATAACCTTATAACAATATATAGCACATTTATTTTTCCTTGTCCATAGAAATACAGAAAAAAATAAAAAAAATAGCGCTTACCTGGATTGCCTGCAAAATAGCGGAAATAGCAGCAAAGCACGGGGTCTCCAAAAAACCGACGGGGATTTGGCCGAAGGTGGTGTTTTTTCCGATTTTAGGGGTGATATTTCAATGGTGAAGAAAAGTCACCTGGGTTATTACCAGAGTCCTGAGGGCGCTGCCAGCGCTTGTGGTCTTTATTCGCTCATTGAAACTGATCGCCAAAACAGATGTGTCCCCTCCCGCTATTTGACCTATAGAACACGCTCCTCATGCGGTTTCTCTTGCCGATTGGGAGGCTTTACTGCCCTGGAATGTCAAATACCGACTGGTAAGATTTGACGGATACCAAAGATTCTCGTTGCCGCCTTATATCCACAGCCCTAGGGCGTGGTTTTACGGCGGAACAGGATAAAAACGTACTTCAGCGAATCGGGGTATAGGTAAGGGTGGCATCCCAGATACCCTGACGGACTTCACCCTGTATACTGGGAATATCCAGAATCGTACCAGGGGGAAGCATATTGGGATTATTGGGCTGGGGTAACTTCAGCTTATTCGCGTTATAGAGGAGTTTCCATTTCGTCGGATCGCTGTATGCCCAATTCCTGCCCGCAATATTCCAAAAACAATCCTTTGAGACATTCCAGGGCCGGACCCGGTAGCGCGCTGGAAGGACCGGTGCCGTATCCTCAACAACCGGACGTGAAGGCGGGGGAGCTGCGGGAACCACTTCCTCCAGCACTACCGGTGAAGGCGGCGGTGGAGTAGGGGGGGCTTCCTGTAGCGATGCCAACACGGTCATAACCCGGCGGGCAGCCTCAATCGTTCTATCCCAATTTTCCGCCGAACGGGCGATAGTAGCGGTATCAAAGGAAGTCTGGGCTTGTTTGTATTCCGTAGGATACCGCCAGACCGCGTCTATCGAAGCCGCCCAGTCAAGCCGAGCCTTGGCAGTGGCCATCACGTCATCCGCTTCCTTGATTTTCAACTGCAGCGCCACATATTCATCGGATAACCGGGCATAGCGGATCGCCTCTGCCGCATACCTGGTGGACTCATCATAATCACCATCCTCAAGAGATTCCTGCGCCAGATTAGTCAGCCGTACACTTTCAATGAAATAGGTGTTATTCCGTATGGTTGGGGGTATTCCCCGGGAAACATCCGATTGCGCCGCATTGGCAAAGGCTGCTATTGGGGCCAGATCAGCGGACTCCGATTCATCCTCTACCTCAAACTGCCATAAATAGGATCCCACCACATTAAAACCGGGTAACCAAAGCCCGGGGGTAAAGACCGGTTCGGCCTGTTCATTATCCCCGGAATTGACCGATGCGATTAATACCGGTTCCGGTAGTACATTCTCAGCGAATACCGGTCCCATGCTAAAAATTACCATTACTATCAGTAATGCCATCATCATACGCCTCCTTCCAAAATCAGTTCAGCTCTTTGTGCGTTTTCGTCACTTTCAGCCATCTTTTGTTCAGCAGTCTTAACCGCTTGTTGAGCGACCATGAGTTTCACCTCCGCTGATTTACAGATTTCCACAAACATGGCTTCGGATTGAACATAAAGGTTCGCCGCCTCATCGTATTTCCCCGACTTCAGGGCAATGTCCGCTTGCTTATAGACCGCATGAGCCGCGTCATATTCCTTCCGTACCGCCACCTGCGCTCTCAGGTCAAGGGCGCTCTGCCGTTCCATGCTTGCCCGCACTCCCTTATCAGCGGCAAAGGACCCCCATCCAGTCTCAAGCACCGAGGTATACCCTGCCAAAGCTTCCTGCGCACTATCCAGCGCCGACCCGGCACGTTTCGATTCATAATCTTGTACCGCCCTCGCCATGATCCCTGCCGCCCGGTCAAAATTATTGGGGTCATAGACAACAAAGTCGCGGTTCATAATTTCCTGTCGCACCTTATATACATCCGCTTCTGTTTTCAGCACCTTATACATATCGACCGCCAGAAAAGCAGAAGCTGCCGCCGGATAGTAATCAGCAGTTTCGTATTGCGCCACGGCCTCCGCAACGATTCGATCAGCCCAGAGCAGATGAACCGGGGATACCGTTTTAATTCCTGCATTAATCGCCGCAGTACGGGCATTGATTATTTCATTTTCTCGATCCTTATAATACTGGAGCAAAGAAACACGGACAATATCATAATATGCGTTAGAGGCGGCGTTATACAACGCTGTCGCATCCTTAACCTCACCAAGGGTAGTGATCGGGGCCTGTTTTCCCGCTTCATACCGCGACTCTGCATGGTTCCAATCCGCTGCAGCATAGGCAGGCCCGTCAAAATCAATGGCTTGTCTCCGGGAAGCGCGTACCTGAGCGATTACCGCGTTTAACGCATCCAGGGAAGCATCATCCGGCGGCCCCTGATCAGGATCAATAAATGGCTTGGCGGCCAGCATCGGCGGCGTTTCCACTGGAGCGGGTATTGGCTCCGGCGGAGTTTCAGCCGGAGGAGACGCCGTTTCATTCGGCTCAGGATTGCTTGCACAGGATAAAAATACAAAAAAGATCATTCCCCATAAAACAAGGATGCAATTTTTACGCTTCATAGACAACTCCTTAGAAAAACATTCCTCGCTCTATTTTATAATAAGCAGGTTAAAACTTTTCAAAGTTAAATTTTGAAAATAAACTATCTCTTTATTATCGACACATATAGGAAAAATATATATGATATATTAGAGCGAGGTCCTTATGCCGGATATCACCTACCGTATCGTAAAAAATTATGGCATTCTTTCCGAAGGAAAGGGTGGTTGGAAAAAAGAAATTAACCTGGTCTCATGGAATAACCGTGCCCCAAAATTCGATGTCCGGGAGTGGGATCCGGGACATGAGAAGATGGGGAAAGGCATCACCTTAACCAGGGAAGAAGCGGTCAAGCTCAGGGATTATCTATCCGCCGCGATTGAAGACGGCGAAGTTAGTGATGCGTTACCGAGCTAATGGCGGTCTGGGTCATGCGATCGCACCGTTCGTTAAAGTCATTGCCTGCATGACCTTTAACCCATTCCCAGGTAATAATGGGAAAGGTTTTCGAGAGTTCATCCAAGCGCATCCATAGCTCCTTGTTTTTCACCGGCTGTTTGCTGGCAGTTATCCATCCCTTTTTTTTCCAGGAATGGATCCAGATACTGATGCCCTTTTGCACATATTGGGAGTCTGTATACACCGTTACCTTCCTGGGGACCACCCTTAACCCGGTTAAGGTCTCCAGGGCAGCGATGACCCCCTGTAATTCCATGCGGTTATTGGTGGTGTTCTTTTCGGCGCCCCATTTTTCAGCAATGATATCCGGCTGCCCGGTGTTGCCCCGGGAGCTTTTGTTCCCGAGGATCACGTAAGCCCAGCCGCCCGGCCCCGGGTTACCCGAACAGCCCCCGTCGGTGTATATCTTTATCTGCATGCTCGCTGCTTCATGCGGTACCTGTAAAGCGGTAGCCTTAAAAGCGGTATCATCAAAAGCTGATTCGTTTAATGACTCGTTACAAGCCGGCTCGTTACAAGCAGTTTCCTTAAAGGATAAACCCGTTGGGGTTACTGCCAATCCCCCGGTGGAATTTTCCTTGAGGCTTCCCGGCATGGCATCCCCAATCTGTTTCATGGCCATAACCACTTCGTCAAAAGGGATGATGCTCTTAATGCCCGCCAAGGTTAAATCTACCGCCGTCAGAGCATTCGTTGCCACAAACGCATTCCGCTTGACACAAGGCACCTCTACAAGCCCGGCCACGGGATCACAGACCAGGCCCAGAGAATTTTTAAGGGAAAGGGCCGCAGCAGAAAAACAGTCCCCCAGGGGCAACCCTTCTAAGTACCCAAGAGCACAAGCCGCCATGGCCCCGGCAGCGCCGCATTCCGCCTGACAGCCTCCCTCAGAACCGGCAAGAGTCGCCCTCTGGGCGATTAATACCCCCGCAAGGCTGGCGATTAAGAAGGCGCCCCGGAGCCTTGGGGGAAAAGGCGGTGAAAGGGAGTGAGGAGTGAGGAAAGCGGAAAGCGGAGTTTCTTGCTTTGAAGACCTCTTCCCGCCTTCTTTCCTCACTCCTTTCTCCTCGCTCCTTTCTGCATTACGGTCCCACCATGCCCAAATGACCCCTGGGACAATGCCGCTGGAGCCGGCGGTGGGGAAGGAAACGACCTTGCCTCCGCAGGCATTCACCTCGTTGATGGACAGGGAATACGCAATGATCCGGCGGTAGAGGGGGTCCTGGATGAGGCCCCGGTCTGATACGGCAAAAGCCATTGCCGCACCACTGGTAAGACCGGATCGGGAATGTTGCGGACTTGTAAGTCCCTTGACGAGGGCGCTTCTGGTAACGGCGATGCGCCGGTCAAGTTCGGTCAGGATATGCCCTTCAGTGGTTCCGGCACTGAAGGCTTCCCGTTTAACTGCATAATCCTCAGGTGAAATCTGTTCGGCCTGCAGGATCCCTTCAAGTTCAGAAACCGTGTGAAACCTGAATTGCATCATAATACCTCCTTAATAATATAAAGCCTTATCCTAACGCCGGAACCTGTATTACCCGGTAGATAGGGGGCAGCCTTTGGATATCCTCAATGATGGTCAAGGGAATGGGACCGTCGGTTTCAACGACCAGGAGGGCCTCATCCCCCTTTTCCTTGCGGTGGCTGGATGTGGCCGCTATATTGATGTGCCCGGAGGCGAGTAAATGGGACACTTCGGCGATAACCCCAATCTCATCATGATGGGAAACCAGGATAGCTTCCAATTCCCCTGAAAGATTTACCTGATATCCGTTAATTTCATCAAGACGGATAGATCCACCGCCAATGCTTGAGGCCCGGATGACCAGATGATGCTGAACAGGCATTAAGATCACCGCAGGTTCCGGGGTGGGGTTATCAAAAAGTTCAAGCACCAGGCTATTCGGATGCCAGGATGGGGGCAATGCAGCGACCGTCTCGATGGTAACGGGGAACCCCTTTCCCGCGGCCTGCAATTCCTTGAGCATCCCCTGTCCGCGAAAAACCCGTTCATCCTCCGGGGGAATCCCCAGAAGACCGGCCACTGCGGCATCCCCTGAACCATGACCTTTCCCGGTCGCTGCAAGGGAGCCGTAAAAGCGGATCCTGGCCCTTTGGGGGGCAGCGCCGAACATGGTACGGGTTAAAAAAGCTATCCGTGCGACCCCGGCGGTATGGGAACTGGAGGGTCCTATCATTACCGGACCGAATATTTCAAATAAAGGAACGTGATCTTTAGGCATAGGGACTCCATATAGACGCTATTAATATTATTTTAAGATTATTATAGCATATTTTTAGTATTGCCGCCGCCGATTCTATTTAGTATTTTATAATCAAGAAAGCCTCATAGAATATGAGGTAATAATCCATTTCATATTACACCGGTTCATTTGGGTATGTTAAAAGGCCGGTAATAAAAGAGGAGAAAGAGAAAAATGGCAAAACAGTTATTGTTCAACGAAGATGCCCGCCGCAGGTTACTTGCGGGGGTGGAGCAGATTTCCAGGGCCGTTAAGGTAACCCTGGGGCCTAAGGGACGAAATGTCCTGTTGGATAAGAAATTTGGAGCCCCGACCGTTACTAAAGACGGTGTTTCCGTTGCGAAAGAAGTGGAACTTGAAGACCCCTACGAGAACATGGGAGCCCAGCTCCTGAAAGAAGTGGCCACGAAAACCAATGACGTAGCAGGAGACGGTACGACCACTGCCACGGTGCTGGCTTATTCCCTGGTTAAAGAGGGGCTTAAATCGGTGGCCGCCGGCATGACCCCCATTGAACTGAAACGGGGTATTGATAAGGCGGTTGAACTCGCGGTGGAGGAAATCAAGAAAAATTCCAAGGAAATCAAAGACAAGGAAGAAATCTCCCATGTCGCGTCGGTTTCCGCGAATAATGACAGCCAAATCGGTAATACCATCGCCGATGCCATGGAAAAGGTGGGTAAAGACGGGGTCATCACCGTGGAGGAGTCCAAAACCATGGATACCACGATTGAGTTCGTCGAGGGTATGCAGTTTGACCGGGGCTATATTTCCGCTTACTTCGTAACCGACCGGGATACCATGTCCTGTGTCTATGAAGATGTCTTCATCCTTGTCCATGACAAGAAGATCTCTTCAATGAAGGATATGCTGCCCCTGCTGGAGAAAGTTGCTCAGACCGGCAAGCCCCTGCTCATCATTGCTGAAGATGTGGATGGCGAGGCCCTCTCTACCCTGGTGTTGAACAGCCTCCGAGGGACCCTGCGCACCGTCGCGGTCAAAGCTCCCGGCTTTGGCGATCGCCGTAAGGCCATGCTGGAGGATATCGCCATCTTGACCGGCGGGGAAGTCATCACCGAAGAACTGGGGATCAAGCTCGAAAACACCGAGATTTCCCAGCTCGGCAAGGCCAAGACCGTCAAGATCGATAAGGATAATACCACCATCATCAATGGGTCCGGGAAGCCGAAGGACATCCAGGATCGGATTGCCCAGATCAAGGCCCAGATTGAGGATACCACCTCCGATTATGACCGGGAGAAACTCCAGGAACGGCTGGCCAAACTCGCCGGCGGTGTGGCGGTCATCAATGTCGGGGCAGCTACTGAAGTCGAACTGAAAGAGAAGAAGCACCGGGTCGAAGACGCCCTCTCCGCTACCCGCGCCGCTATTGAGGAAGGGATCGTTCCCGGAGGCGAAATCGCTCTGATTCAGGCGGCCATCGCCCTGGAGAAGGCCGATACCGCTGGTCTCACTGACGACGAAAAGGTGGGCTTCAAGATTGTCAAGCGCGCCCTGGAAGAACCCATCCGCCAGATCGCTGAAAACGCGGGTCTTGACGGCGCGGTTATTGCCGACAAAGCCAAGGCCGAGAAGAAGGGTATTGGTTTCGATGCTGCCAAGCTGGAATGGGTTGATATGGTGAAGGCCGGTATCATTGACCCGGCGAAGGTAACCCGCTCTGCCCTGCAGAACGCCGCGTCCATCGCCAGTCTCCTCCTGACCACCGAATGTGCCATCACGGACATTCCCGAAAAGAAGGATCCCGCCCCCATGCCCGGCGGCGGCGGTATGGGCGGCATGGACTACTAATCGTAACGCGATGTTGTTTTAGTACCCCTGGTGGTTCGTCAGGCAACTGACGAACCACCGCGCTTGACGAATCGTATCCTTCTTGTTAAGGTGGGTATATGGTTTTTGCCGGGATGGTGGAATGGTAGACACCGGGGACTTAAAATCCCCTCCCCGCAAGGGGGTACGGGTTCAACTCCCGTTTCCGGCAACCCGTAATTCCTTATGTTATAAGGAGTTACGAATGAACCACCCCACGAGGGGCGTTTACAATCTATTGTAAATCATAAATGGCACATAAAACGGCATAAAAAGGCCGTTTTCAATGCCGTTTTTTACAGGGTGATATTGTGAACGAATATCCTTTTTCTGTTTTCAAGAGGGCGGATCGGCCCTTCTTTTCGGTGGCTTTTAAGGACGAAACCGGGAAATATCTTTCCCCCATTTCCACAAAGAAACGGACAGAGGCAGAGGCAATTCAAACGGCTTTTTTATGGTTACGGGACGGG
>JAITNP010000177.1 GCA_031290455.1 Treponema sp.
CGTATATGGAGACGTGTTTCAGAAACGGGAAAAATGTATTCTTTTCCATGCTCCGGCTCTGTCTGGAAAAGCCATTCACCTTAGAGGAAATTCTTCCGCAGCCACCGCCGACATAAAAACGCCCGGTTGAAACACACATACCTCCATAAAAAGGCTGCCGATTTATCGGACTGATTCAGCCCTTCTTCTGTTGGGATTTTTCAGTGACGTATCAGGCGGCTGTGAATAGTAACAAAATTACATATCGTCAACAAAAGGTATTTTTCCCCCACAAGGACTATTCTCCGCTTTCATCACTCCCCTCCCCCCATTCGGCCAGTTTTCGGTGCAGGGTCTTACGGCCTATGGCAAGGACCTCCGCGGTCCGGCTCTTATTTCCTTTGAGAAAGGACAAGGTGTCCCGGACAATGATCTTTTCCGATTCTTCCAGGGTCGTACCCAGGGGAATCCGGATCCAGCCCTCGTCGTTCTTGGTCCGCAGGGTCGGGGGGAGGTCCGCTTCGGTGATGACCGGGCCTTTGGCCATGACCACGGCGCTCTCCATGCAGTTCCGCAGCTCCCGGACATTGCCAGGCCAGTCATAGGCGTAGATGGCGGCCCGGGCCTTTTCGTCGATGCTGTCCACGGGCTTGCCATTTTCCGCGGCAAATTCCTTTAAGAACGACGTGATGAGCAGGGGCAGGTCGTCCTTCCGTTCCCGCAGGGGGGGAACGAGGATGTTGACCACGTTGAGCCTGAAGTAGAGGTCTTCCCGGAAAGTCCCCTTCTCAATCTCCGCCTTTAAGTCCTTGTTGGTGGCCGCCACAATCCTGACATCGGTCTCAATGGTTTCCTCCCCGCCGACCCGTTCAAATTTCTTTTCCTGGAGTACCCGGAGGAGTTTGATCTGCATGTTCTGGTCGATTTCCCCGATTTCGTCGAGAAAAAGGGTCCCCTCGTTGGCAAGCTCGAAACGTCCCCGTTTCCGGGCCGTTGCCCCGGTAAAGCTGCCCTTCTCATGGCCGAAGAGTTCGCTCTCCAGGAGGCTCGCCGCCAGGGCCGCGCAATGAACCTTGATGAGAGGTTTGCCCCTTCGAGGGGATAGCCCATGGATGGCGTCAGCCACCAGTTCCTTCCCCACCCCGGACTCGCCGGTGATAAGTACCGACGCCTTGGCCGGGGCCACTCGGCTTATGGTATCAAAGACCCGCCGCATGGGGGCGCTCGTACCAATGATGGTTTCAAACTGTTTATGGTGTTCCAGTTCCTCTTCCATGCGCCGATGCCGCAGTTCAAGCTCCCGGCTTTTGAGGGCCCGCTTCACGAGGAGGGAGAGCCGGTCCAGGTTTATCGGCTTGGTGAGAAAATCGTAGGCCCCGTTCCGCATGGCCTCCACCGCGGTCTCCACGGTCCCATGTCCGGTAAGCACGATGACCGGGATGCCCGGGGTTTCACTGCCGATCCGTTTGAGGAGTTCCTCCCCGCCCAAGCCAGGCATCCGGAGATCGGTGATAACCAGGTCGATGTCCCCCTTCTGGAACCGTCTCCACCCTTCATCCCCATCCGCAGCGGTCTCTACCGCATGACCATCCATCTCAAGGGAAGCCGCAAGCCCTTCCCGGATGTTTTTTTCATCATCCACCACCAGGAGCTTAAATCGCATAGGGTCCTCCATAACTGATAAGCCGCTGTTCCTTCTGAGGGATAGGGAGTATGATAACGAAGCAGCTCCCGGCCCCTTCCCTGGATTTCACCGTGATTTCCCCCTGGTGTTCCCGGATGATTTTGTATACCAGGGTCAAGCCAAGACCGGAACCGGTTTCTTTGGTGGTGAAATAAGGCTCAAAGATCTTTGAAAGATTTTCCTCCAGGATGCCGATACCGGTATCGCAGATGCTGATGAGGATGTCCATATCCTTTGCCTCGGTTTTTATGGTAAGGGTACCCCCGGCAGGCATGGCGGCAATGGCGTTTTTAATGAGGTTGAGGAGGGCCTGTTTCATGAACCGTTCATCAAATTGCATGACCGGCAGTTCCTCCATGAGCTCGAGGGCACAGACAATATGGGATTCTTCCAGCTCATAGGAGACAAAGGCAGTCAGTTCCTCAATAAGGGTATTGAGATTCCCTTCCCGGAAATCCATGTTCATGGGCCGCACCGCAAAGAGAAAGTCCACTACAATACGGTTGAGCCGGTCTATTTCCTCATTAACCACGGCAATGTATTTATCCAGCGCATTAAAGTAAGCCGTCGGGTCATGACCCGGGCTGTCATGCCCATTGGGGTGGTCATAGTTATACAGTTCCCGGTTGGTGATCATGGCTTTCTGGATCAACTGAATGTGGATGGAAAGAGACCCCAGGGGGTTCTTGATTTCGTGGGCCACTCCGGCAGCCAGGGTGGTAAGGCTCGCGAGGCTTTCCATACGCCGCAGCCGAGCCTCCTTGCCCCGTTTTTCGGTGATATCTTCTATGTAAATGAGGGAGCCTGAAACGTGGCGATCCCGCACTAGGGGAAGTACGCTGATACTGAGCAGCCGTTCGATGCCCTTCGCCTCGACATCAAACTCCCGATCCTCCACCCGATCCCCATTGAGCAGGGTGGTTTCAAGAAAATCCGCAACCATTTCTTCCCGGACCACCAGCCAGATGGGATCATCCCCTTGTTCATAATGGATGATGGGGAGGAACCGTTCGGCGTATTTATTCGCCAGAATCAGGGTATGATTCGTGTCGCAGACCAAGATCCCTTCGGTGAGGGAATCCAGTACCGTTTCGAGCCGGTCTATTTCGGTGGCCGCCGAGATGAGGAGGTCCTGGATCTGTTCCGTCGTCATCTTGGGAAGTTTCTTTAATGCCCGTTTGATAAAGTCTCTCATCGTTGTTTGCCGCCCTGGTGCAGGAGCCGTTCCAGCAGTACCTCGTACACCGGCCGGGACCCCATGAGCTCTGCGGTAACAAAGGTAGCAAGACACACCACCACGAGGCCCTCCAGGTGCTTAATACTGCCGCTCATCTCCAGGATCAGCACGATTCCGGTTACCGGCGCTTTGATCACCGCGGTGAAAAAAGCCGCCATCCCTAGGATGAGAAAGTTGAGGATCTGTCCTTCGGTCACGAATCCGGTCATGAACAGGAGCTGCCCTATCCCGCTCCCGGCCAAGGCGCCGCAGGCAAGGAGGGGAACGAAAATCCCGCCAGAGGTTCCTGAACCGGAGCAGAAGGCGGTAAAAAGGATTTTCCCTGCCAAGAGCAGCACGACGATTCCCAGAGTGCGCTCATGCCGGGACAGGGATTCGATCAACTCGTGCCCGTCCCCCAAGAGATCAAAAAACACAAATCCCAGGGGGACGGTAACGACCAAGGGTATGATCGGACGGATTATTTCGGGGATGCGCAGGGTGGTGTATAGGTCGCCGGCCTGATACAAGGCCCGTTTATAGATATCCCCCAGCACGGCGCAGACTATGCCCAAAAGAATGATTCCAGGGAACATGCGTACCGGCAGCACATTAATATTCCCAAAATCAAGGAGCGGGCCTAATCCCCAAAAAGAGCCGACTACCATATCCGCCGCCATCGAGGCCCCCATGATACAGGCGATAAAGAGCGGTGAAAATGAGGGCAATAACTCTTCCAGCGCAAACAACACCCCGGCCAGGGGAGCGGTAAACGCCGCGGACATTCCCGCCGCGGACGCGGCAATGAGCAGGATCTTCCGCACAGGGGGGGGGCGCCGAAAAACCGAAAGCATGCCCTGCCCCACATACGCCCCGATCTGTATGGCCGGTCCTTCCCGTCCCATGGAAAGGCCAGCGCCCAAACCAAGAAGACTGGTGATTATTTTCATGGGCAGTTCCGGCACCCAATGCATGGACAGGTTCCCGAGGAGCGTCCCCTTTACCTGGGATACCCCGCCTCCTTTGATCATGGGCCAGCGCGTGTTAGCCATGCCGAGAAAAAGCCCGACAAGCGCCAGCGCCACGGTCCATAAGCCTATCCAATAAACCGAACTATGCGGCAGGGTCTCGTATATCCACTGCCGGAAGCCGCCTGCCAGGTTCAACAGGTATCTGAAGAGAACAATGACAAGCCCTACCATAGCACCTATGATAATACTCTCAAAAATGACCGCTAAAGGAGCATGATACAGGGTACGGATAATGGATGTTAATCGGGATTGATTTTTTTGCATTGTATCCTTATTAATGCGATATTATACACCATACATCAATTTATACACCCTATCAAGACCACATGATAGTCAAACCGCTGTTCTCGTGTGAAAACACTTGATCGAGGTTGATAATGCAACCTGCCAGCGCCTCAATCGCTACAAAACCAGAGGCAGCTATCGCACCCTCGAATACCCCCTGCGGGTTTAAGCGGAAACGCCAGAAAAGTGGGGCTTCCAGGGTCAACCACCCACCGTATCCTCGCCTCCTGGTAGAGACCGCGCTTGGTATCCAGACCTTTCCCTGGACACGGTCCGGTTTAGCGGTGCAATCCTTGGCCACCAGGCTGGGGCGGCTCAGGCGAAAGCCGATGTTGTCGCTCCGCCTCGGCCTTCTGCCATTTCTCTTCCCAGACCTGTCGTTCCTGGTTCCGGATCTTGTCTGTCCAGCCGCTCTCTTCCAGTACCCGCTCTATAATCGGACTGTTCATCAGCGCCGTTATCTCCTTAAATTGCTTTTCATTCGCTTCTAATAATACCTGCAAATTCGCTTCCAGTAAACGTATGCTCCGGTATACTTCGCCCTCTTCCAATACTTTCTTCAGGGTGTTTATATCAAGGTCTTTCCGCAAATGCCGCAACAGCACGTTGCCAGCCTCTGTTAGATGCTCGCTCTGGATTATCCGTATTGGTATGCCATAACCTTCCACCTCATACGCCCACACTTCCCCGTCCTCATTCCAGCGCTTCTCTATCCGGTAGCGATTCTTCAAATGCTTCAGCGCCGACCGCGATTCCCCCGTGCGGATTATCGTGATGGTTCTAGCGTGGCCTGAATCGCGGCCCGAAAGCCTGAGTGCCACGGGATATGTCCTTTGTTTTGGGCTGGTGTTGCTTCAGGCATGGAAATCACACGTTCCTTGAAAAGCATCTCGTCGCCGGGGTAAGGAATTGTTCATAAATAACTTGAAATAATATTTGCCTTAGGTTATAATGACCGAGGAGTGAAAAAGTGGACAATCTTACGAAAGAAAAGATAACGAAAATGGTGCCATTGCTCAATGAAAAGCAAAAGAGACTGTACTTTGCTACCGAAGCGGAAGCACTCGGATGGGGTGGGACGAAAGCGGTCTCCCGATTAACCGGTGTGTCACAAACTACCATCATCAAAGGTAAAAAGGAAATTAATTCCGGTGAAATAATACTGGACA
>JAITNP010000073.1 GCA_031290455.1 Treponema sp.
TTAAGGGGTGAGTAAAAAACAGTGCTGTTTTAGCGTATTTGAGGCTAATTTTCATGCGCCTGAGCCGTTGTTTTACAAAAAACATCAAAAATGGTGACATTAGGGAAAAACACTATTTAGAGCTTATCCCTCAATAATATTAGTTGGCCGAAAACAAATAAAAGCACAAACAACCATAAGCAAACGACGATAATTGACCGCTTTTTTTCGTAACGGACTATCACATGGTGTTTACTCCCTTTTTTCCTCGATCAGTCGGATTCGGACCGGGTTCCTCTTGGGCCAAGGGGTCTTTTACCATACTTCCATTGATACTTTGCCATTCCCATTGAATATTGGATACCTTTCAGCTCATCATACCGCTGCCCTCGCTGCCATAGTACTAAAAAGACGCCTTGTTCACTCCATAGTTGAAAATACCGGTGTACCGCACTTGAGGAACCAAATTCCTTTGGCAGTGCTTTCCATGGTATCCCTGTTCTCAGCACATAGAATATCGCCTGAAGCACCACCCGGAAATCTTTCGGCTTCCGCCCGCCTCCTGGTTTCCGCTTATACTGCTTCTGCTCATCTCGACGATTTCTTATGAGCACATCTTTGACTGCTTCCCAGAACTCGTCGGTTATCTCCCATGCCTTCTTTTGTATCATGCTTCTCCTCCATCCCTCTTTATTGATGCTGACTGACAAGAACATCAAACTGATGCTTCCCCCTCATCCTTGCTTGCGTATTAAAAGCTTGCCCATGATGGCCGCAATGCTCTGCTGAAACACGATACCCAGGAGGGCTGGAAAGGCTGCGGCCTCGGGGAGGAAGTCAATCGCAATGGTGGTGGCGGCGCTGATATTACGCAGCCCCGTGGTGAAAAAGAGGGATACTTTTTTTTCCGGGGTCAGCCGTGCGACAATACCGGTTAGTTTGGAACCGATGTATCCTAAGGCGCTGAAGAAGATGCACAATGCCGCGATGATCCAGATTTCGGGATTATCCAGGTGAATCTGGGGCGCTACTGCCGAAGCATTGGCGGCGATTACCAAAACAATACATACCTTGGCCAGGGGATTCAAATAGGGACTGACCACTGAGGGGATTTGCCCCCGGCTTGTTTCGTTTACCAAGATTCCGATGATGGTGGGGAGGACCACCATTAAAATCAGGGAGACCGCCATGCCGGTCATGTCCAGGGAAACCTTGGTTCCCAGGAACAGGGACATGGCGCCGGGAACCACCAGCGGCGCCGCCATGGTGTCGAGAAGGATGATCGCCAAGGCCAAGGCATTATCCCCCCGGAAGATAGAAACCCAGATAAAGCCGGAAACCGCGGTAGGTACCGAAAAGAGCAGTATATACCCCGAAAGGGTATCCGAATCGCCTCTGAATATACCGGTACAGATAAGAAACACGATCAAGGGTATCAAGACATGGGCAGAAAGGAAGAAAAGTCCCAGGGGAATGGGTTCGCTTATTGCCGTGCCCAAGGCTTTAGCCCGCAAGGTCAACGCCCCTGATAAGGTCATGACGGCGAACAACCAGGGTACCAGGGGCCGCAGGTGTATAAACAGCCGGGGAAATAAAAACCCCAGGATAACCCCGGCGGGCGTTAAAACCGGCAGAAACTGCTCAAGCCGCTTGTTCACCGCAACGGCCATTTCCGCAGGCTTTTTTCTGATACCCATAGTGATAACTATACCGTAACCTATTATTTATTTCCAGTCGGAATATGCGATTGAAATCGCGGCCAGATAAGAGAGGGAAGAGCAGCTCCGGTAGAACCTTTACCTTCCTCCTATTCCCAGGGGAACCCTTCACCTCCGGTTACCCAGTCCACGTACTGCACTGCGGTCCGGGGAGAACGTCCATTGAACCAGCGTTCCCACCGGAGGGCATTGTCCCGGAAAATTTTTCGTGCTTCGGTATCCGGGCCATCCTGGGACGAATCTCCGGAGAGCGGGCTTTTCAGGATGCCCCGCTTGCAGGCGATATATTCGGCTATGTGGAGAAATTCTTCCTGACCGGGGGCAGTGAACACCACCGTCAAACCAAAGCGATCCGCCAGGGAGAACTGTTCCTGCATGGTATCAAAGGCCCGGACATCCCCGGTAGCAAGGGCCTCTGCGGCCATGGCGGAACTTGGTCTGTCCGCAAGACGCTCCTTCACCAAGTGGCGGCGGTTGCTCGTGGCGTAGATTACCACATTGGAAGGCCGCACCTCAATACCCCCTTCAAGGAGGGCCTTGAGACTGGTAAAGGAATCATCGGTGGTTTCAAAGGAAAGGTCGTCGATAAAGATGATAAACCGCAGACGCCGGGATCCCAGGGTCTCCAGAATCCCTGAAAGCTGGAAGAGCTTGTTTTTCGGTACCTCCAGGAGCCTGAGTCCTTGATGGGCATACTCATTACTCACCGCCTTTACTGTCGCGGATTTACCCGTACCCCGGTCTCCGTAGAGAAGCAGGTTATTGGCGGGTTTCCCTTCAAGAAAGCGAAGGGTGTTCGCGGTTACCACCATACGTTGATCCTCATAGCCTGAAAGATCCGAAAGCCCTATGGGGTCGGGGTGAAACACCGGCTGCAGGGAATCTATTGACCGGGCGTTGCCAGAAGAAATCCACCGGAATGAGGTATACAGCCCCAGAAGGCCCGCGCCCTGAGCATGGATGAAGGTGGTAAGGGCGGACAGGGACGAACCCCAATCGGTTTTTTCAGGAAAAAGTTCAAGAACCCGCTGCTCCCGTTCAGAACGCGGCTGCTTACCCTCGACAGCCCAGAGCGCTCGGGCCTCCTCCTCAATATTCTGAGCCGCGCTATCAAGCCCCTCCCGTCTCAGGAGTTCCCCCAGGTGGAATCCAAGGCTGGGGATATCCACGGCGGCAATCCGGCCAAGCCGAGAAAGGTCGGTTTTGGCAAGGGCAACCAGAACCGGTGGCAGGTCTTCCCTGTTCTGGACTTCCACCGCATGGGTAAAGGGGTTGTCATCGGTAATGGTTATCAAGCCCAGGGTTACATAAAAGGATGCCCCTTGATTACACCGGATAAAGGCATCCGTAAAGGATGCCCAGCCACGAACCAGCCCCAGAGCATCACCGGCGCCTTCCTGACAGCAGGTTTCGAGTAAAACCCGCAACGCCCCAATAAGAGGATGATCTTTGAGACGAGAAAAAACAGCAAGCCCCGTAATATCCGCCAGGGCCATGCGGGTATCGATAATTTCCATGCCTATGTTATGATTAGTAAGAATTGAGTTAACTATATTGAGGGATTTAAATCTTGTCAACCAGAGTACCCATAGTCACCGTAATGCTCGCTATAAGATTTTTTGACACCTCATAGATTGAAGTAGCATGGGGCAGCTTTTATCTCAATTAGGCCAAATCAAATCTGAAGTGCGAATTCGAAAAGTGACAAAATCCGAGAAGCAAAAATACTAAAAGGGCATAATAAAGTATGTTAAAAACCAACAAAAAATTTGCTATAACGGCTAAAATTTAGCCGAAAGACGTAAAAAATGGCTAAATTCTCGGGTGTATGATAAAGCATATATTAAATCACTAGAATATTTAAAAAATATGAGTATTTTGAGATAAATTTTCGCACTTCAGATTTGAATTGGCGTCCCGTACAAACAGATCGACCAAGCCGCTTATCTCAAAAATATCGCGGACTACATCGGGAATATTCTTTATGGAAAATTTTCCGTTTTTTGCCTTCATCCATTTGAGGCCCTATTACCCGGAGTCCTGTGCTGGATAGGTAAGTCCTGAAAATTCCAGCGTTATGCCAATAAAGGCATCCCGTACTTTTTGAAGATGTTTTTCCAATGTGGAAGCGTTTGCCGCGTCCAACTGCCCTTCCAGCGATAAAATTATGGTTGTTTCCTGTCTCTGCTCGTATATGTTACAAAGAAGGCTTGTCCGGGCACGTCAGGAAGCGTCCTTCGGAGATCTTCTTGGCGATCTCAAGAGACACAGCAATATCCTTGGCCGCTTTCTGCACATCAAGGAAACTTTCCTTTACTTCCGCCGATATGTTCTTCAGTTTTTCAACCACTTTGTATATTAAACCGCTCTGGTTTTGTATCTCTCCGGACCCGCCCCGAACCTGCTCGGTCGTATCACGCAGGACGGTTATCGCGTCCAGTATCTGCGCCCCGTTCGACGCTTGTGCCTCCACCGCGGCATTCACCGTATTGAACGACATTCTCATGGCAGTTACTTCGGTAAACATACTTTCAAGTGTACCGACCGTCTGGTCCGACACGTGCCGTATCTTCTCAATGCCTGTCCGCATAGCCTTGATTTCATTGGAGATGGAGGCGGATTCCTTGTTTGAGGATTCGGCAAGCTTCCGCACCTCACCCGCGACAACGGCGAAACCCTTACCCGACTCCCCGGCATGAGCCGCCTCAATGGCGGCGTTCATGGCGAGGATGTTTGTCTGGGAAGCGATATTGACAAGCGTTGAGTTCGCTTCCTCAAGAAAAGCGGACTGCTCGGCTATGCGGGCGAGTTCTTCCGTAAGCTGGCGCAGCATCTTCCGCCCGACTTCCGATGAAGCGCTCAGATTGCTCGTGGTGTGGGAAGCCTGCCCCACAATCGTACGTACCGAATCAATGTCCCTTACAAGATATTCTATGGACTCCGACGATTTGGAAATGCTCTGCCCCTGAACCTCCACGGCTTCCTCAAGGGAATTGATATGTTTGACGATTTCTTCCACAGACTCCGCCGTCTCATCCACGGAACCCATCTGAATATCCGTTTTCTTCTGCACGGAATCCATGTGCCGGGTAATAACGGTGAGCCCGTCCGAGGATTTATTGATGGAGCTTTTCAAATTCGAGGTGATATTCGCCTGTTTTCCCAGGAGTTCGGTGTTAATATCCTCCATGGTCTTCTGTAAGTTATCTTTGATGATACGGAGAGCGTCCTGCATATCTCCGATTTCGTCATTCCGGTTCTTTTTTATTTCTATATCGAACTTCAGATCCGCCAGCGCTTTCGCCATCCCTGTCATACCAATAATAGGCTTCGCTATATTACCGGCGACAAAAAAGATAATCACCGCTACGGTAACCGCCACAACCACCGCGATGATAATGGTGTAGAAGGTCAAAGCGCGCACCGGCGCGAGGATTTTGTTTTGCGGCGTACCTATCATAACCGCCCATGAGACGCCGGTTTCGGAGATCGTAAACGGAAGCACGTTTATTTCCAGATTGGTCGCGAGGGCCGTTAAGCTTTCGTTCAACTGGATTTTCTGTCCGTGCAGAACCGCGTCCATAACCTTGTCGGTATTCTCATGGTAGAGGTTCTCTTCCGCATCTTTCAAGAGTTTGCCGATATGTTCCGGGTTATAACCTGTCGCGACTATGGTTCCGTTATCGCTATATACCGTCATCGCCGCTATATCGTCATTTGAATTTATTGTCGCTTCCACTATGGACTGCATGAAATCGATATTTATGGTGGCACCCACAAGTCCCACCACCTTGCCGGTACGGCGGCTAATCACCGGAACGATGATCCTTATCACATAAGCCGCCGCCCCTTTAATCGTGAAAGGGTCGGGATTGCCAATGTGTTCCTTATCCGCACGCGGACCGGTTAAGGTTTTTACCGAAAAGGGAACATTAAAGTAGGTCAAATATTTCAGGGCGCCGGTTTCGCGGGTAAAATAGGGGGCGTACTGACCATCGGCGGTGTAGCCGGTCTCTCCGGCGTACCGGGCGTCCATACCGTCAAGAGCATCCGGGAGCCAAACCGAGAAAACCGCGACTAACTGTTCCTCGGATTCTATTACGGAATTCAAAATCTCGTTGTACCGCTCCCTCCGCATATTCACGTCCATATTTTCAAAGTCGTTCATAATCTCCACCACGGTTCTTAGCAACTGCATATAGCGTTCGCAGTCAATCCGGATAAGCGCGGTCTCCTGCGCTCCGAGTCTTTCCACGCTTCTCCTCGATATGCCTACGACTATATCGGACGCACGGGAAAGGATGATTGTGGAAAGCACGGCCACCACAACAATAAGAATCCCCGTAACAATGACACATAATCTTGCTTTCAGTTTCATAACAAGCTCCCTTTAACA
>JAITNP010000234.1 GCA_031290455.1 Treponema sp.
GGCTGGTGGGTACTGTTCTACAAGCTCCACCGGCCTCCCACAAAACTCAGGCGGATAGTCCAGCTTGCCGCTTTTGTTATAAGCTACACCTCCTGGATGCTGATCCCCTTAAGCGATACGGGTAATGTGATCCTCTGGGCGTCGATGATCATCCTTTTCGCCCTGATTGCAGGTGATCTGCGTAAGTCCCTCTTTACCGCGCTGTATTACATCGGCATAGAAGCCGCCATTGATACCATCCGCTATTTTTTTATTATGTGCATATTCGGAAAAACCTTCGGCGATTATTCCAGAGAATATTATATACAGTTTAATCTCCAGTATCTCTTTGTATTGGGATGGACCCCTTTTTATTATTGGATAATGAAAAAGCGCGACAAGAAATTACCCTTGCGTTTCTGGATAATGACGGTGATACCGCCTTTCGGCACCACGATATTGCTTACCCATTACGCAGAGGTAGCCCGCGCTTCATTAGCCGCAGGGGTCAATAGCTATATTGAAGGAATTCTTTTTGGATTCTTTTTGTTTGCCCTTAATCTCTTTACCGTTTATATGTACATCAGACTGATTACCTATTACGATTCGTATCTGAAAGCCCAGGTCCTCCAGTCCCAGCTTGAGGTCTACGCTCATCAAAGTCACCTAATCGAAGGATCGCAAAAACAGACGGCAGAAATCCGTCACGAGATAAAAAACATCCTCTTTGCCCTGCAAATCGAACTGGAAAATCAAAACTACGACGGGGTAAAAGCAAGGCTCAATAGCCTGATGGGGGATTTGAAGCAGTATGAACAGAAACTCTACACCGGCGTTTCGGTGATTGACGCGATGATAGCCTACAAGTCTGAAAAGATAGGAGAATACGGCGCCGCCCTACAGGTGAGCGCGGAACTTTTGGACATCTCCGATACGGTTGCCTACGATGCAGCTTCCTGTTTGGCAATCGCGCTGGATAATGCGGTAGACGCGGTATGTAACGCCACTACCCTAAAGGAAGCTGAGGTGTGCTGCGCCTTCTGGCGGCAAAAGAACATGCTCTTTATCCACGTTACCAATCCGTTCGTAACGCCCCTCAGCTACCGTAACGGCGAGATCCAAAGCACCAAGGAGGAAGCGGGGCATGGCCTGGGACTCCCCACCCTCCGCCGCATTGCCGAACAGTACTCAGGGGAGGTGAGGATTGACAGCGAGGGCGGTATCTTTTCCCTGCTGGTAATGCTGACCAACTAAGCCCCCGAGGCCATTTAGCACTGTCCAAGCTCCCGTTCAACCTCATCCAGCCGCTTTGACAGGGACGCGATGGTTCGTTCAAGCCGGATCTTTTCTTTTTCAAGTCTCAGTTTTGGGTCCTCCGCTTCAGGGGGTTGGGAACCGACGGTTCGACGCTTCGCCTCTATCCGTACCGTATCAGGGCTTTTTCCTTTCAGGAGCGACGCCTCGGCACTCATCCGTTCATCCACATTCTTAATCCCCGCGAGAAACCGCATGTTATCAGACCCGATCGAGGGATTTAAGTTATACTGATACATCTTGACCGCCATATTGGCAGCGGTTCTGGGGATCCGGAGTACCCGGTCGATGTAATCCTCAAAGCGGCCTCCTATGGAGACGCAGAGTTCATGGGCACGGAGGAGATGCATCCCCAGGTCCTTGACGATGTTGCCATTTTCGTAGAGGTACCGGGTCCGTATGGTCTCGGTCAGCTCGGCCAGTTCCGGGGACGCGGCAAAGACATTTTTATAAAGCCCCTGGGCCTCAGCCTTTTCCAAGAGCCGGTGCAGGATGGCCCAAAAATCCGCCGTGTGAGCACGGGTGGAAAGGGTACCTCCCCGGAAACAAGCATGAAGATGGTGGGCGTATTCATGGATAGCGGTATACAGCAGGAGGTTGTCATCGCTGAAATTCCGATTATGAATGATAATTTCCCTGGTTTCCGGCTTATAAAGGCCATTTATCTTTTTGCTCAGTTTTCCTGAAAAAATGAGGGTAAAATCCAGGGGGCTATTTTCGATAGAAAGAAGGGCGGTCTTAACCTGATCTTGGTTCATGTATAGATTTTAATCGAGGGCTCCGATTTTTTCCATAGCCAATATTGCCGCAGCCACTCCGGCAGTCTCGGTACGCAAGGCCCGGCTCCCCATGGAAAGCCTGAGAAAACCTGCCCCTTCCAGCTTATCCCGTTCCCGGTCCGACCAGCCTCGTTCGCTGCCGATAGCGATCACCAGCGGCCCTTTGAGACCGTCAAGCCGGGCCAAGGACCCCCAGGGTCGTACATTATCCGCCGCAATGAGGCAGGGGCTTGGCCGGAGGGCCGGCTTCCCATCGGGTTTATCCATGGATTCCCAGAACCGTTCCCAAGGGCGTTCCCGGAGCCATGCTTCAAGACGCTGGTACACCGAAAGGCAGGGGAGGATGGTATCCCGCGCCTGGATCGCCCCTTCGATGAGGGCTTGTCTGGCCCCGCCACTGGTAAGGAGGGTGGTGTCCCGATAGCTCTTCTCCCCCAGTTCCGTCCCTATCAGGTCAATCGTCGCTACCCCCAGGGTGGCAAGGTCCCGCAGCAGCCGCCTAAGCTGTATGGGCCGGGGAAAGCCTATGGCCATGCCCAGGGGAAGCCGGGGCGGGGGACTTTCATGGAGGTCCAGGGAAAAGACCAGGGTACCCTCGGGCCCAACCGCTTCGATCCGCCCGGTTCCCAGGCTACTCCCGATCATCCCCGCGTCAAAGGTATCTCCCACGTTCTTGTGCAGTACCTTGAGGAGGTGTACGGTCCGTGCATCCCCTCTGGGAAGGGGGCTTCCGATTTCATGGTTTTCAAAAAGGATGATGTTCACCATGATGAGCCTAGCGCAACGGTGGGTAGTACGGCAAGATGGAGAAAAGAAAGTAAGAAATACCCCCTTACATTTTCATACGGGACATCAACTGGGCAGGGAATTCGACCCCCATGAAATGCCGGTACTGATACCGGGCCTGCCGAAGGAGCATATCATAACCGTTTTGAACCCGGCAGCCCGCTTGGGCGGCTCGCTTTAAACAGGCGGTCATTTCCGGCTTATAAATGAGATCCATCACCACTTCATGGCCGCTAAAGCTATACAATTCCAAAGGATCCCCGGTAATATCCGGCTCCATACCCATTGATGTGGTTTGAATGATGATATCCGCATACTTAGCCATCAGTGCAATGCCCTGAGTATCAAGCTTTCCCCAGAGAAACCGGTACGGTACGGCCAGGTTCCGTGCCCGGCTGGGATTACGGTTGAGGATGAGGGCCTTCCCGTTAAGACGGTATACCTCCGCTGCCACCGCATGGGCCACGCCTCCTGCGCCTATGATGGTAATCCGTTTGCCCTTCAGGTTTTTTTTCCCGATAAATTCCAACAGGGAATCGGAAAACCCCGGCGCATCGGTATTGCTGCCTATCCAGCCCGCAGCATCGTATACGATGGTATTACAGGCCCCGATGGATTCCACGGCTTCAGACTTTTGAGCCAGATAGGGAAAGAGGGCTTCTTTATGGGGAACCGTTACCGAGGCGCCGACCATGCCTATCTCCTCAGCCAGGCGCAGAAAAGACTGAATGGAATCTGACGGAAAGGCAATATACACGGCGTCGATATTTTCAAGGCCGAAGACGGTATTAAAAAAGAGAGGGCTCCCCGTTGCTTTAAGGGGATAGCCGGTAATCCCGAAGATCCGGGTCTTGGGGGTAATGTTTCGAAACCGGTACAGCTCCACCAATTCCCGAGGGTCAAGCTGCCCCGGCGCCCCGATAGGAATATCCGGTTCTCCTTTAATGGCGGTATAACTTATGTGGGAACCCAGCAGTTCCGCGAGGATCCGGGTCGAGGCGCCGAAATCTCCCATACAGAGCAGAATCTTATCCATATTTGCGGTTTCCCGGGCAGCCTGGAATACCTGCACCACATGATCCAGCGAATGGGGCGTCATCGCAATCTTGACCAGCTCATCCCCTCCACGGCGTAACCCCCGGAGGTGCCCCGCAAGATCAGCATCCATGCCGTTGATATTATGATAGGAACGGATGATCCGAGTGCCAAAGGTACGGGCCGCCTCTTCCAGGCTGGGAACATTAAGGTCCTCTTCCAGATCAACATAGGCAAAATTACGCCGGGGGTCCGCGTCGGCAAAGGCGAGGCCCTTTGACAGCAGACTAATCCTCGCCCCTTCCCCGCCGACAAATTGACCACCCTCAATGTCCCGGCGGATCGTCAAAATAACCGGCAGCCCTGCCATTTCGGGGAAACGACGGATGAGAAACCGCTCATCCGGTTCAAGGTAATCCACCCGGAGTTCCGCAACATCCACGTACTTCCGATATTTTTCCAGGATTTCAAGATCCCGGGCAAGGGTCTTTCCGGTCAAACAAAGGCATATCTTAGCCATAGAACACTCCTAAAAATCAGGGCGATAGATAAAAATGGCAGATACCGTAGCATTAGTCACCGTGGAACCATCAAAATTAATACGAAGCATCAGAGGCCAGCCTCGACTGGGAAGGGCAACCAGGATATAATCCTCAAAATCTTGAGCGTCCTCCCCTGCCAGCAGGGATACTGCGGGCCGTTTTTCCCCAAGGGCGATGCCGTAGGCATTCTTAACCCCAAGCTGCCAAACCCGGTTCTTATACACATAGAAATCCCCCCGGTCATATACAAAGACCACATCATCCTGCCATGCTTCAAGGCCCCGGACCGCATACACCGCCTCGGGAACCCCAAACTGGACATACAGCGCTTCCAGGGTTAAGCCGATCAAGGATGCGGGATCCGTCATATCCCCAACCTCACCGGTATCCATCCGAACCATTGGGAAGGACTGGAGATTCTGGCCATCCTGCTGGGACCACAGCGGAATTCCTCCTAAAAAAAATACAGCCGTACAGAGCAATAAAAAAAAACCACGACGCCGTACATATCCCATGGCTTTACTGTATCGGAGAGATCAGAGATTTGCAAGAGCGGGACCGCAGCAAGGAAGGACTTGTAAATACCCTGCAGGTATGGTTAGATAGGGATGCCAAGTATGCATTACAAGGAGTATCTCTATGTCTAAACCAAGTTCTTTTTCCGCTATTATGAAAAAGCAAGGGATTGAAATCACCTGGCAGCGGATCGGCATCCGTGCCTTGGGCGCCATGGCGCATGGTCTTTTCGCTTCCCTGCTGATTGGTACCATCATCAATACCCTAGGCACCCAGTTAAGCCTTCCCTTCCTCAACAAAATCGGCGGATTTGCGACTGCCGGCGCGGGCGCCGCCATGTCCTTGTCCATTGGCTTCGCGCTGCAAGCCCCTCCCTTTGTCCTGTATTCGTTGATCGCCGTGGGCCAGGCCGCCAATAGTCTGGGCGGCGCCGGCGGCCCCCTGGCAGTATACTTCATCGCGTTGATTGCGATTTTCGCTGGTAAGCTGGTATCGAAGCTTACACCGATTGACCTGATCCTGACCCCCTTTGTTACCATTGCCGTGGGGGTTACCGCCGCCGTTTTCCTGGCGCCCCCCATCGGTAAAGTGGCTTCCGCTTTCGGTCTTGCCATTATATGGGCGACCAACATGCAGCCCTTCCTCATGGGCATTTTGGTGTCCGCCATCGTGGGTGTTGTATTGACCCTGCCCATCAGTTCCGCAGCGGTGTGCGCCGCCTTGGGCCTCGTGGGACTGGCCGGCGGCGCTGCCGTTGCCGGTTGCTGCGCTCACATGGTAGGTTTTGCGGTGGCTTCCTTCCGGGAAAACAAAATCGGCGGCCTCATGGCTCAGGGGCTGGGTACGTCCATGCTGCAGGTACCCAACTTGATGAAAAAACCCATTTTATGGGTACCAGCGATAGCGGCTTCGGTGATCAACGGGCCGGTCGCAACGGTGCTTTTCAAGTTGAAGCAGAATGGCCCCCCGATTTCTTCGGGCATGGGTACTTCCGGCATGGTAGGTCCCATCGGGATAATCGCCGGCTGGTTTAACCCCTCAGAAGCAGCAACGGCGCTGGGCGAGACGGCCATCGTACCTACCGCCTTTAACTGGATCGGGTTATTTTTGGTGGCCATCGTCATTCCCGCGTTTGTTTCCTGGATCGTGTCAGAGGTGATGCGGAAGCGCGGGATGATCCAAGCCGACGATCTGCGGATTGAGTGTTAACAGAGCGGGTTTCACCTTATTGAATCGGATGGCATATAGCGCGATCACGCGCTTGTTCTGGTGCTCCACATTCCGAAAGGTGATCCTGTTATTTAACACAGGTGTATCGCTCTCCTGTTAGGGGGAAGGTTTCTTTGAAAAGAAACACGATATGGACCATCTCCTCAGGTCTATAAACATGCGATACTGAATATGCCACGGGTTAAGGTCTATGCGAACCTTTTCCTGACATCATTTCGGGATATTAGAGAGAGCGCCAGAACCATAGTCCTCCTGGAGCAGGAAAATCCTTGGGGCGCTCATGTGACCAATGGGTTCTGGCTCAAAAGCATGAGGCTCTATCGCATCGCGTACCAGAACCCTGGCAGCGCGCCCCATGGATTTTCCTGTCCCAAGAGGCCGCTGATTATCTAGCCATGCTCCCGATCGCATATTCCGCATTGAAGTTTTATATTTGGGACTCCGCAGGAAATTATTGACATCTTTGGCGGCAAAGAAAAATATTTGAATGCGGTACGTGAACTTGAAAAAGAGATATACCGAAACGATAATAATCACAAGGCAGCATAAATGAACAGCGCAAAACACAGCTTTAAGCAAAGGGGTTATGAAAAATGAATCATATTGAAGATGTGCGTGACGAACTAGACACGCTCACCAAAATTATTGTCGAGACAGTGCCGGAGGATGATATTAAGGTGGCGGAAAGGAACGAATAAAATGGAAACCGATTTTTATGATGCATACAAACGGCATTTGGAGGACGCGGAATATCTGTATCAAGATTCCCGTTGGGCAAATGCGGATCAATTGTATGGATATTCCGCTGAATGTGGGTTAAAATGCCTTATGCAACGATTTGGCATGCAGCTTGATGCAAGGACTGGTATGCCGCCAAATGAAGGAAGGGGGCATATTGACGAAATTTGGATAAAATATGAAACTTACAGAGCTGGAATCGGCGCAACAGGCTATACGCTTCCAGGCGAAAATCCTTTTGATAATTGGAACATATCTCAAAGATATGCCAATAAATCAAATTTTAGTCAGGCTATTGTTGACTTGCATCGGCTTGGTGTAGAAACGGTCAAACAATTAGTTAATAAAGCCATTTTAGAAGGAAGGTTGGCTATATGATAACGTTTGATGAAATAATCCCGGAAATCAAAATTGTATTACAAGAACAGACTGAAAACTTAAAAAAGATTGACCGATTGATAATCAATCGGGATCTGAATGGAATTGTCCGATTGGTGGTGGATGAAAAGTTTGAAGACAACGCTGAAGTGAAAGAAGCCATAAGACTTATTGGGCAGCGTATTACCGCTCACCTTGGACCTCGTTTTGCTGATAAAAACAACATCATGTACGAATCCTCATTGGATGATCTGATCAAAGATGTACCGAACTTCGCGCTAAAGGACTTTCCAAAGGTTATTATCATAGATCGCCTTCTTGCGGAAAGCGACTGGACGAATGTAAGCGTCGTAAAACCGGGCACCCATCGAATCGTATTTTATTCTATAAAAGGGGGTGTTGGGCGATCCACAGCTTTATCAATGGTATCATGGGCATTAGCTGAAGAAGGAAGAAAAGTTATGGTTTTAGATTTAGACCTGGAGTCCCCTGGTCTTTCCAGCTCGTTGCTTCCCGAAGAAAAATGCCCGGCTTATGGTATTGTAGACTGGCTAATCGAAGATCTGGTTGAGAATAGTGAGACAGTATTTCCGTATATAGTTGCGTTAAGCGATTTGTCTCATAATGGAGCAATTCAAGTGGTACCGGCCCATGGGAAAGACCCCGGAGAATACATATCTAAACTTGGACGGGTGTGGATGTCGAAGAACAAGCCGCTTAATTCCCGTGAACTCTGGCAAAACAGATTAAACCGGCTGCTGGATGAATTGGAAAAAAAATGGAAGCCTGATGTTGTTTTAATTGATTCCCGTGCAGGAATAGATGAAGTTTCTTCCGCTTGCCTTTCCAGTCTGGGGGCAGAATCAATATTACTGTTTGCAATTGATAGTACGCAAACATGGTCAGGGTACAAACTTCTTTTTCATCATTGGCTTCGTAACTATGACTCGGTCCGTACTATCAGGGAGCGTTTACAAATTGTCGGAGCATTAATTCCTGAATTAGATCAGGATGAATACATTGCGGGTCTCTGTGAAAATGCCTGGAATCTCTTTACCGATGAATTATACGAGCCGGTTCCCGCTGATGAGGATGAAGATGCATATTTTAATTTTGACAAGTCCGATAAAGATGCGCCTCATTTTCCATTGAGTATACAAGGGAATAGAGGCCTCGCTGTTTTGCCAAATTTATATTCACCTTTGCAGCAATCTGCAGTTAAAGAAAAGATATATGCCATTTTTGGTCAAATCATAGATCACATCAAAGGAATCATTGCCAATGAATAGCATTATAAGAAAAGCCATGTTAGAGGTGCTTCCCACTGAATCATTCAATACGGGAAATCCTCCTGAACCGAAGGAATTATATATACCTTCTTCACATAAAAAATCATTGGAACTTTATTCCAATTTAATTATCGGGGCACGGGGTGTTGGCAAGTCAACGTGGACAACGGCATTGGCTGATCAAAATTTGCGGACCATAATCGGGGCTAACATACCGGAACTGGAAAATGCAATAGTGCATATTGGATTTTCAGAAAAACCAGACCAGGAAAATTATCCGACAACCGATATATTCAACGAACTATTACAAAGACAATTTCAACCTTATGAAATATGGAAAACAATAATTATTCGCTGGATCTCTCATGAAATAAACCAAAAGATTCCATCTGTAGACTGGCCTGCCAGCGTTTCATGGGTAAAAGAAAATACAGAGTCCTGCGATAGGATTTTACAAGAAGGAAATCACTTGTTTAAGTCAAAAGGGCAAAATGGATTGGTTCTCTTTGACGCTCTTGATCGTACCAGTGACAACTGGGAGTCTATGGACGCTATAGTACGTGATTTGTTACGTCTTGTAATTCGTTTGAAGGCCAATACGAATATTCATACAAAAGTATTTTTACGGGAAGACCAATTTTCACGAAATGTTACAAACTTTCCTGACGCATCAAAACTACTTTCTACAAAGACAGAACTCGACTGGTTTTTGCATGATCTGCATGGATTGCTCTGGCAATTATTATGTAATGCCACAGAGGAAGGCGGCAATATACTCAGAAATTTCTATAAAGAGGCAATGGGAGTTGAGCCGGAATTAAAAGGAGATTATTGGGTGATAAGTGACGAGGCAAAACGTGATGAAGCAAAACAGCGAAACCTGTTTAAAAATATAGCCGGATCATGGATGGGAAAAGATAAAAGACGTGGAGTTCCTTATCTTTGGTCTGTGCGGCATCTTTCAGATGGAAAAGGAGGGATTTCTCCACGTTCTTTTTTAGCGGCAATTAGATCCGCTGTTGAGGATTCATCACATAGAATTTCTGAATATCCCCTGCATTATGAAAGTATTAAAAAGGGAGTACAACGCGCATCATCGATACGTATTAATGAAATGGCCGAAGATTATCCGTGGGTGAAAGATGTTTGTGAACCGCTGCGAAACCTGGTAGTTCCTATTGAGTTTACCAAGATAGAAGAGCGTTGGAATAACAAATACCCTAATGGGCCGCACGATATAAAAAGTGATAGACTGCCTCCGCAGGATTTGAATAAAGGATGGCATGGAATACAGGATGAACTTGTTCGGCTTGGTATTTTTGAGGAAAATCGTGATAGGCGTATCAATATGCCAGATTTATACCGTGTTGGCTTTGGGTTGGGCCGAAGAGGTGGAGTAACACCAATAATGAAGGAAAAATAGATCGAGAATTACGCCTAATCACCTAACGCCCGACTTAACCCAAAGCTCCATCACCGAATTCGGGTGATAAAATGGAGTGGTGAGTGAAAACGCGATGAGGCCATTGGTTTTACAGGTCAAACAGCAGGTGAAGCCGCTGCTTAACGGCCCCCAGGACAAACCTATTCAGCGGTTAAAATCGAACAGTGAAGGATTCTCCGTATTGGACGGGGAATTCCGGCGGCTCCGGGGACGGGGGACTATTTTTCCGCTGAAGACCTGCTTCCAGGTATGTATCCAGTCGAGGGCCTCCAGGGGCGTCATGCGATCCGGATCAACCGCCCGGATGTCCTCAAGAAATTGCTGAAACCGCAACTGTTCAGCCTTGCCGTGGTCGCCCCGATCATTCGGGGCCGCCGGTGGGCTTTCCGGCGCCGAACCAGGAAGCAGCGGTACCATTTGAAGGGAGCTTGCATCCAAAGCGGTCGAACCCGGTAAGGCATCATAGAAGACCTTACCGGTTTCCTGTAACCGTTCCATGATACTGCTTGCCCGGTCTAAGACCCTTTCGCTCAAGCCCGCGAGCCGGGCCACATGGAGGCCGTAGGATTCTGCCGCAGGTCCCTCGATTAATTGACGTAAAAAGATAATCTCCCCATCTCGATCCAGCACTTCCATGGAACGGTTGGCCAGCCGGGGATGGGATAACATGGACAGTTCATGAAAATGGGTGGCAAAGAGGGTCCGGCATTGGATGTGATCCAGGAGTTCCTCGCTAACCGCCCAGGCAATGGCAAGGCCGTCAATGGTACCAGTCCCCCGGCCCACCTCATCCATGATAACTAAACTCCGGGCGGTGGCGGTGTGCAGGATATAGGCAGTCTCATTCATCTCCACGAGAAAGGTCGATTCTCCCCGGGCAAGGTTATCCGACGCCCCTACCCGGCAATAAATCCGGTCTGTCATCCCGATAATCGCTTCCCAGGCAGGCACAAAGCTCCCCGCCTGGGCCATGATGGTGATGAGCGCCGCCTGCCGGAGATAGGTTGATTTACCCGCCATGTTTGGCCCGGTGATCATGGCAAAGGAAATGCCCTCGCCGTCAAGTTTGACGTCATTGGCGATAAACTCCCCGCGGGGAAGGTGGGCCTCTACCACCGGGTGGCGGCCCTCAATGATGGCAAGCCGATTGCCGTTATCCACCACCGGCCGTACCCACCCCTGGATGGTGGCTGCCCGTGCCAGGGACTGAGCAACGTCCAGTTCCGCGATACGCCGGCCCGCCGCGGCTAATTCCGGGATCAGGGCCTTGGCCTGCTCCCGCAATTCCAGGAAAAGCTGCTTCTCAAGCTCGATAACCTTATCGGAGGCGCCGTTAATATCCGATTCCAGGCTTGCAAGCCGGTCCGTGGTAAACCGTTCCCCGGTCACAATACCCTGACGCCTGATAAAATGCGAAGGGACCTTGGAGAGCTGGGCCTTGGTAACTTCAAAGAAGTACCCGATGAGCCGGTTATGCGACATCTTGAGGTTAGCAATACCCGTAGCCTCCCGCTCCTCCATAACGTACTCCTCCAAAAACTTGCGTCCATTCTCCTTTACCTGGTGTAGCGTATCCAGCGTGGCATTATACCCCTCCCGGATAAGGTTCCCCTCGGTGAGGAGGATGGAAGGTTCATCGCAGAGGCCCTGTTCCAAAAGGTCCCGGACGGCCATAAGCCGGGTACATCCCTCCACGTCCAGGGAAGCGGCCTCCTCCGATTCAAAACTGAAGGGACACCCCGCATTGAGTTCTTCGATGGTCTTAAACGCGGACAGGGCCTTTTGTACCAGGACCATGTCCTTACCATGGGCACGGTCCATGGCAAGCCGGGCGATGAGCCGTTCCAAGTCCGGGGTTTTCCCCATCAGCTCCCGGAAGGCCCCGAGCCGTCCCTGATCACGGTAGAGCATTTCCACCATGTCAAGCCGCTGGTTGATATGCTCAAGGTTCCGCAGAGGCTGGAGCAGCCGTCCCTTGAGGAGCCGCCGGCCCATGGCCGTGCGGGTTTCATCCATCACTTCCAGCAGGGAAAACCGGACATCCCCATCCCGGAGGTTCTTGATGATCTCCAGGTTACGCTGGCTTGATTCGTCTATCCCCAGGTATTCGTTATCCCGGTATACGATCAGGGACCTGACATGGGGGATAAGGCTCTGGGCAGTATCATCGAGATAATCCAGCAGCGCCCCGGCAGACACAATTTCCGGGCTTTTTTCCTCAAGACCAAAGCCCCGCAGGTTTGATGTGCCAAATTGCCGTTCCAGCCGTTTCCGGCTTCGATGTATATCAAAGAGCCAATCCGCCCACCGGTTTACCACCAGACCGGACCGGTCCGCAATCGCCCGGGCAATATGAGTATTCGCTTCGAGGAGGGATTCCTGGACTATCATTTCGGTAAGCTGGAGCCGCTCAAGCTCCTGGCGGAACCACTCCGCAGCATCCTCAACGGGAAAGGCGGTGGCATGAAAATCCCCAGTAGAAAGGTCGATATAGGCAAAGGAAAGCCTCTGGGACGCGGATGCAAGACTTGCCAAGTAGTTGGAACTCCCCCTATCCAGGTAATCCTCATCCACGGTGGTTCCTGGGGTGATGACCTCCACCACCTTCCGTTCAATGAGACCCTTCCCCGGCTCGGAGATTTGCTCGCAGATGGCTATCTTTTTTCCCCGCTTCAATAAGCGGGCAATATACGAGCGGGCCGCATGATAGGGGATACCACACATGGGAAGCCCATTACGGCTGGTCAACGTAAGGTTGAGCAGTGCAGAAACGGCTACCGCATCATCGGAGAACATTTCATAGAAGTCACCTAAGCGAAAGAAAAGTACCGCGTCTTGATGCGCCGCTTTAATCCGCCGGTATTGATCCAGCATCGGAGTTGATTCGGCAGAACTGATAGTTCCTCCTTTTTTTTACGCCCCATTCTATCGGCTCGTTTTCGTGAGTAGATTTTGAATCAATTTATCCGTAATGTCAACCGTTGGGCTATACCAGAGGATCCCCGTGTTCTCCTTTAAATTGAGCACCATGCTATACCCTTCGCTTTCGGCAATAATGCGAATTTCGTCATAGACCTGTTCCAAAAAAGCCCCGGATTGGGTCAGTTTGTTTTTTTGATCCGCTAACTCGGTGGTTTTAAGCTTATAATATTCTTTAAGGTATTCCGATTTCCGGTATACCTCATTTTCAAGCCGCAATGCCTCGGTCTGATCCCCCCGGTTTGCCGCGTTAACCTGGGTATTTCGCAGGTCCTGAATTTCCTTGGTCATCCGGTCAATTTCCACCTGAACCCGGGAACTCCGGTCCTCAAATTCCCGGACCGCCCGGGACTCCCTGAAAAACGCCATGTACACCTTGGAAATATCCACTACCGCAAAACGGGTAAGCTGTTGCGCCACCGCAGGTAATGCTAACCCCCACGCCAATACTAATACCATCACCCCATGCTTTCTCATGATTACGACCTCATTTAATATGTAGATAACGCAAAGGATACCACCACGTCTACCCCTGAGGCGGGGTTATCGTTACTCAAGATGGCCCCTTTCTGCCACTCAACGACGCCGTCCACCACCTTGAACCGTTTGGCAAAGCTCAACCGCAGGGGAAACTGGGGTATGCTGAAACGGAGCCCCCCGCCGAAACTGAAACGCATATCCTCCATTGCAAGATCGCTGAAAAACGATTGGGGGGTAGGCTTGGCCGCGGCAGCATCGAAGAAGAAGTCCCAGGCCAATATGCCCGGAACCAGGGGAATCCGTATCTCCGCCCAGTTTTCCCACAGGGCCAGCCCTTTATTGTAATATTCGCTGGTCCAGCCCCGGCCCGTAAACATCCCATCCACCGAGAGCTGGTTTGCCACTTCGATCTGGGGCTTATCCTGGAAGGGCTGGGGGAAGATCAAGGAAAGCCCGGAATGTACGCCGAACACGGCTTTAAAGGACCACTTGTCCGTAACCGGCTTATTAATCAGGGTAAGAAAAAATTCAGCCTTGGTATCGGTTCTGATATAATGTTCCTGCTCTATCGGGAGTATCCCGTAGTAGCCTACCCGCTGAATCCCGTAGTACCCCTTGGAAGGATCATAGGAAAGATCCCGCTGATCCAGGGAAATTGCGGTCCAGATTGAATTGGCCGGGGTCCAGAGGTTATTCCGCTCCCGGATAGTTGGATCAAAGGGCCGGTATAGGTGCTCGTCGTAATTATTACGGATGATCCCTGAACGGACCCCGCCGCTGACCAGGAGATTTCCCAGAAGCGTAGAAAAACGATACCCCGTGGAGGCGCCGACCGATAGTTTCCATTGATCGTAGCTCATCAGGAAGGCATCCGGGGGTATCTTCGCGGCATTATAGTACTCGTCATAGGATGAAAACCCATCGGGATAGGCAGCATCTTCATCCCCGTTGAAGTACGGAGCCATGTTGTTCATGGCCGCATGGCGTGTGGTATGCTGGGCGGTAAAATCAAAGCTGCCGGACAGGGGAAGCCCGAAGATCCGCCGCTGGGTATATTCCAGGGAACCACTTTGGGTATACGCGGAAAAGGTTCCCTCGGCGCCAAACATGTTCCCGTACCCCAAAAAGTTCCGGTCATTCCATTTAACCACTAAGGATACGGGCCACTGCTCAGGATCCGAGGTACCTGAAAAGTTAAGGCCGAACTGAATGTCCGTGGTGGGCTGTTCTTCCACGATAAACACCAGGTCCATGAGGCTGTCCTCACTGCCCGGGGGGGTATCCGGCGCCACCGCGGAAAAGAACTGCAGGTTGTACAGGTTACGCAGGCCGTCCATAACCTTGGTCTTGGAAAACACATCTCCCGGTTCCAGGGGTATTTCCCGGAGGATGACCTCGGTCTTGGTTTTTTTATTGCCCTTAACCAGGATATTTTCAATATGCGCCCTGCCCCGTTCAACAATGGTAATCCGATAGGTAATGGTCCCCTTTTCCGGATCCCGCCGTTCATCCCGGTTTATCGTATTGAAAATATAGCCGTCTTCATAATACCGATCCGCCACCCGCTGCAGGTCCGCCTCGACTTTCTGGGCATTTACCACATCCCCGACCTTAGAGTACACGAGGGCGGATAATTGCTCGGTGGTAAAAATCTTGTTCCCCTCAAATTCCACGCCGGAGAAATTGTAGATCCTGCCTTCAACTATCCTGAAGGTGATGCTCATGTTGTTGTTACCCTTTTCATCTTTCTGGACATCCCGAATGACATCGGTAACCGCGGCATCAATGTATCCCCGGTCGTGGTAATACTGGGTAATCGCATTCTGGTCGACGATGAGTTTGGCCTCTTGAAAAGCGCCGTCATTCACGATGTTTTTAGCCTTGAGTGAAAGCTGACCCCTGAGGGTCCTATTGGAAAAGATCGAATTCCCTTCAAAAACGATCTGTTCAATGGCTATTTTTTCCCCTTCTTCGATAAAAAAAGTAACCGTCATGGAAGAAGCATCCTTACCCGGCTGGGTTTCGGACCGGACCGCGATATCCGGGAACCCCTTTTCAAGGTATTTATTGATGATGGCCAGTTCATCAACCCGGAGTTTAACCTGGTTGACCACCTCGTTCACTTTTAAAGAAACCACATTCAACAGTTCGTTCCGCCGCAGATGGGCATTCCCCGAAAAGATTATCCTGGATACGATGGGCCGTTCCGTAACGGTAAATCTGAGGATCACTTCGTTTCCTGAACCATCTGCCGGAACCGCGCTGGGTGAAATCAGTTCAAAATACTCAAGGGCATAGAGCTGCCCCTGGATCTCCCAGAAAAGGTCATCGGTAAAGGCGCGACCAATGTAGGATTCGGTTACCCCTTCCAGTTCAGCGGCGCTTATATGTTTAAGGCCATCAAAAACGATCCTCCGGATAGGTTTTCCCTGATACCATTCACCCGGTTCCTGGGCAAAACCGGAAACCACCAGCATCGTAGCCACTACTATTACCATACCTGCGCGCATCAAAGCTCCTTACACGGATCTGCATCAAAATCAATAAAGCCCATAGCATCGTTCCACAACCGGAGGGTCATTTTTTTGGTTTCACAAAGCAGTCTTTTAGAAAGACGCCGGACCGTCTCCAGGTTACGGTAAATGAAATATCATCAATACACAGATGCTCAGGATGAAGGGGCGCTATATTCCAGCGTATATCAAACCAGGGATTCCGCAGTTCTATGCCGAAATCCGGTTCAAATGCCAACCCCTTCCATGCTAACCCTCCCAAGGTATGTTCGTTTTCATCATACCGGAAAGAACCCATGAATTGGAAAAACATAGCTGACCCTATGTATTTACCTAGAAAAACAGTTGTATTATCAAAATAGTTACCGACCCCGCCTATCCTGTCAACCCGGTCCTGAACCCCGATGGCCTGGGCTGCCAGGTTCTGCAACATCTGGGTGCGGATCGAGAACATATCAAGCTTGAGAAAGTTCCGGATGATCCGTTCAAAACGCCTGACCACTTGCGTCTGGGCAAGAATATCGAAGGCGGATGCAACAAAGGGGGTTTGAATGGCCCCATCCTCCCCTTTGGTGGGCGCGCCGGTGAAGTTTTGGCCTAAAAAGGAAAAGATTTCCATCTGGGAAAGGGGTGGATTTGATTCAAACCGAGCGGTAAAGGACTGGAGGGGAGCGTTATCTATGATCATGGAGATGGTAACCGGGCCGTCATCGGTCTGGTCCCGGACTTCCGCCCGGGCCGAAATCCGGGGATCAAACTGTATCTCATTCTCATTAAACGAGAGCGTTCCCTCCCGCATATAAAAGCTCCGCTGAAAGTAGAAAATCTCTCCACTGCGCAGATTAATGTCCCCAATTACGGAATAGCGGCGGGTGAGGACATCACTCTTGATATGCAGGCTCGTTCCCATATCCGCAGATGCCTGTATGATGGGCAGTTTCTCCGTGGGCCACATAAATTCGACCTTACGACCGGTTCGTATGGTGATATCCGCAATAACCGGGGCCTGTTCCTGGGAAAGGGATCCCCCGGCCTGGGATGCGGCAAGTTCCTCCCCATTCAGGGTTATTTCCGTATCATCAGGCATTAAATCCCCGGTTATGAATAAAACACGCTCTTCCATGGATAGGTTCAGTCTGCCCGATACCGTGCCCTTGGCGATAATTCCCATGAGATCAAAGCCAAAGGGGATGGGCTGTTCTTGGGGAACCCGGATATCCAGGGTAAAGGTATCGGGAACCCACCGCGCAAACCGGAACCATCCCTTGATCGTCCCCCTGCCGGAACCGACCGCCGCCGGAACCGGATCAAAGGTCATCTCGTTTCCTTCCAATACGATGGTGAAGGGTATGGGGCGAATATCCTGGGGAAGGAACTGGGGTATCTGGATGCGGATACTCGTACCCCGGGCAGTACCGAAAAATTCCGGATCCCCCAAGGGGCCGGCGATTCGTACCGAGGCCGTAACAAATCCCCCGGGGAAGTTGATGATATTCTGGGCCGGAATGAACCGCCAGAGAGAAACGAGGTCAACATACAAGTCCGGCACCTGGACATCAATGTTTTGCGCATCTATGGTGCCGATGATGGTCCCCCGGACCGGGGAAGGTGCGGACAATCCTGCGAACAAATCCCCGGTATCGGAGATTTGTAACCGGATCATATCCTGCGGCCCTCCGGTGAGGAATACGAGGGAACCGGCCCGGGAAAAAACAAAGGTAAGGGGGTCCTCTAATACCAGGGTATCAAAACGGGCATGGGATACGGTCATGGTTCCGTTAAATGCGTTAATTGCCTCGGTAATATGGAGCCATGAAGCTATGGGTTTAAAGGTCGCTCCCAGGTTGAAGGTGGTCTCCATATTCTTACCCAAAAGGCTTCCCTGGATCTGGGCCTCGGTTGCTACCCGGCTTTCCTCGCGATTCATGTTAAAAGAAGGTATATCCGCGGTCAGTCCTCCGTAGGTTATCCGCAGGTTCTGGAGGACCATCTCTGCATTGCTCAGGGAAGCCGATCCGGTAACATGCACGTCCGTATCCTGAATCCGGGTGGAAAGAGCGCTGAGGTTCAGGTTTGCGGAAAAGGAATCCAGGGAATCCCACTCAACCTGTATATCCCCCGAGGCTTCGATAGGATATACCTGCGGGATAATCCGGGTGCTCTGCATTCCCGAACCCTCAAGATGCATACTGAGATGGCTATCCTGATAACTTCCATTCAGCTTATACCGTTCACCCCCCTCCTCATCACCCAGGAGGAGGGATTCCTCATCATCCAGGAGGAGGGATCCGGCAAAATCGGAAAATTCCCGGTTCCAGGACAGAGATACCGTACCCGTAAGGGCCCCCTTCCCATCATTAAAAACCAGTGGGGAAAAAGAGGCGCCGTCCTGATCCACCCTGCCCGCCGCCACCTGGACGCTCGTCATAGACGACACCGGTGTTTGGATATCCCCGATTTCCAGACGATCAAGATCGACATACCAGGAGTCCAGGGAATCGAAGTGCAGGGAAGCTATAAGACTGAGGCGGACAAATGGTCTCTGGTACTGGATACCCAGTCCCGACAGGGACAACAGGGGCGCTACCGGGATGAGGATGTCTTCGACTTCAATATACCCGGAATAGCCCCCCCCCTCGGTCATCCGCGCCTCAAGCATCAATCCGTTTGAGCCTTGAATGCTGATGGAACGGCGGTCGAGGATGGTTCCTTCCAGGTAATAGGACCTATCCAGATAAGTAGTCTCCAGGGCAAAGGTAATATCCAGGGGGTTCAGCACCGCTGCGTACCCTGCTATGCCAACCTCACCGTTACTCCATCGGATCCGGCCCTGGTTTATTGCAAAACGCCGATCCGTGCCCGATAGGGAGAGGTTGGCCACTATATCCTCCATCCCTTCATAGACCATAACAAAACCGGGGGCGTTATACGAAATATGGGTAAAATCAGTGGCGATAAAGGCTTCGGTGGTTATGGATATATGGTTAAGCTGGGTAGTAACCGTATCCTGGCTCGAAAGTTCCGGTATGGGTATAAAAGGCCGGGTCAGACCCATCATATCCATGACCGGAAAGGATTCCAACATAACCCGCGCCTCCATATACTGGCTCTGATAGTCAAAGGAACCTTCCAGGGCCATCTGCGCAGGGGGGGCATCCATATCCTGCGCACCCTCGCTGAAACACAGGGCCGATACTAAAAAGTTAAGCGCCCCCGGTTCAAACATGATCGATCCGTCCAGATTCGATAACGCAATGGTCCCAAAGGTTGCGTCCGCTCCAAAAAGCCTGAATTCCCTGCCTAGGCTGTTGTCCTGGGTAGCGACGATGAAGGTGGTGTTGACCGTTTCAGCGCCTGAAAGCGTCAGGTCCGAAACGGATAGGCGCCCTTGGGGGGTAAGGGGACTCAACCCAACCCCTCCCTGAAAACGGAATTTTCCCAGGGGAAGGATAAGCGCCAAGGTATCAACGTTGATATATCCCTCGTCCCCCGTACCGGCCAGGGCAAAAGAAGCGCGGCCCAGGGGCAGGAGACCGGTAGGAACAACTCCCGATAGGTCCAAGGCATACGCTATCCCCTCAACAGGGTCCTGTTCAAGGGATGCTGACCCGGAGATACCGATGGCCAGCCAGGGGTTATACTGTTTCAAAGCCCCCGACAGGGAAAGGATGTCCCGGGGGGAAAAATGGTCCGAGAGGAAGTCCAGGGATAACCGGCCTGAATCAAGCTCATAATCAGCGGAAAAGTCAAAGCCCACCCGGTCATTTACTTTTTTAAGGGTAATTTTTTTATCCCCCAGGGTAAGGTTCAGGTTAAGCGGACGGAAGCGGAACAAATCCCCAGACAAATCGGTAATGCTGAGGCTTGCATTACCACGCTGCAAATCGGTGGCGCATGCCCCGGCAATACGCATGGAGGTATGCGCCTTCAGGGATTCCTTCAACAGTTCCTCTGCCACGAGTCCGGCTGGTAATCCGTCTCGCGATAGCCTGGGTATTGAGCGCCCATCTATTGCAACGCCCCCGTTCCAGGTGCCCTGAAACTGGAGCATCCCTTGTGCTACGGATGCGTCAAAAGTAAGCCCTTCAACCCCGAAGTGGTTCGTTGCGGAGGTAAGCTCACAGGCCCCATTGCTCACCCGGAAGAGGAGGCTCTCAGGCAGGAAATCAAGGGATAACGCGGGTGAGGCTGCCCCCTGGTTAAAAAGCAGGTTTATTAAATCGGCATCCCGATCCCAATCCAGGGTAAGCACGGGCCGGTCTATCCGCACCGTGTGCAGAGATTCGGTGATATTGCCGATATCCTTATCGAGGATAATGCCGATAAGCGCCGGCAAGGAGTAGGACACCCGGAACCGGGAGACCGTCAGTACCGGGGGGGAGTCCTCCCCATAGACGCGGATATCCCGGATATCCAAGGTACCAAAGATAGAAGGCCCAATGGAGCCATAGACGAGTTCTCTCCCCAAAAAATCCTCGGCCTGGGTTATGAGTTCATCCCGCAGTTGGGTCATACAGCGCCAGAGGCGCTCCTGCACGGGCCGTAACAGGAAGGTGGTTCCGATGACCAGCGCAACAAAGATGAAAATTTCCATACTGATACGAAACACAACGTATATGTTGTCATTCCCCCCATGATCAGCTTCATTTTTCACAGAACTAAGCATCTACCTTCCTTGTATCCTGTAAACAGTTACCAGCTCCCTATCGTAACGGGATCACTACCCCTCTCTCTAATCATACCCACAATAATATGATAAATTCCTGATTATCATGAAACAATGTGCACCTATAATTATTATACCCAATTTTGTCGTTTTTGAAGGCGGAGATGGGAGCGGAACCTCGACCCAGCTTGCAATGATACAGCATCGTTTTGACACCAGCGCCAAGACCGCCAACGCCCCCCTTCCGGTATTATATACCACCTTTGAACCCACCCATGGTCCGGTGGGACACCTGCTCCGTTCCGCCCTGAGGGGAGACCACCCTCTTGGACAGGACACCCTGGCGTTGCTCTTTGCGGCGGACCGGAACGAGCATGTATATGCCACCGGGGGCATCCTGGACCGCTGCGGACGGGGAGAACTGGTGATCTCCGATCGCTATGTGCTTTCATCCCTGGTGTATCAGGGGATAGCCTGCGGCGGGGACCTGCCCGAAGGGTTAAACGCCCATTTCCCCGCCCCGGAAGTGCTGTTCTTTTTCGATATAGACCCTGAAATTGCCAGAAAACGTATGGAAACACGGCAGGTTAAGGAAATCTATGAATACCTGGATTTTCAGATCAAGGTCCGGGAGGCTTACAAGGCCCTGCTTCCCCGGTATGGGGACCAGGGGGTGCGGGTAGAAATTATCGACGCCTCCCAGCCCCCGGAAGCAGTGGCGGAAACGGTATGGAGGGGCCTTGAGAAAATGCCGATAATGGCGGTAGGAGGGACTGATGGTTCGAGAGATGCAGCAGGCAGGAGCGAAGTGTAAGGAGTTAGGAGCGAGGACCGGAAAAAGGCAGGGCATCAAAAAACTCCTCACTCCTCACTCCTTACTCCTCATACTCCTTCTCTCCCTCAATACGTCCCTGAACGCATATATCGTACAGTATAAAGAGCAGTATTTCAGGCTCTACCATCTCCACCATATTCAATATCCCGATGATACCATGGAAAACATCTACTGGCTCGAGCAGGCCGTCAAAGCGGATTTTGCCAATCCGCTCTATGCCATCGCCCGTATCGAAGATGAGGTCCAGTGGGAAAAGTACCGGTACCTGTTCATGATGCATGTCAACCTCAAACTCATTGAGCAGTACCTGTTCCTAGGGAATAAGTGGAACAAACGAAACGCCTATTTCTACAACGCTCCCTGGAAGGAACAGAACCTGGAAAGCCTTGAAACCGCGGAAACCTGTTTCCGCGCCGCCCTCTCTTACTGGAAGGACGCGACCGAGTGGGCCGTAAAAGCCCAAGGCCGGCATTTACGGTTTATCGACCTGGAACAGGTCCGGTATTGGCAGGATGAAGCCGAACGGATCGCCAGTAAGTCCCTGGATTACGAAAAGATCATCCACCGGGAACTAGACTTATTGCAGAAAGTCCGGGAACAATTCCACGCCATGGACGAAACCACCTATTAGCAGAGCCGCTTTCAACATACCGTAAATAGCAGAAAAGCCCCGGGTCGCCCACCCCCCGCCGGGGAAGCGAAAAATCCCAGGGTGTCCACGCTTGCCGCTGCGCGGCTTCGGTCAAGTGGACGCCTTGGGATTTTTCGCTTCCCTTCCCCCTCGGATATTTACCGCAGGGGCTTTTCTGAAATTTCCGGTCGTTGAAGCTTGAAGGGGGAAGAGTGGGATGGGTGGCGGGGGATTAGCTTTATGGACGGAGTAAGAGTAGGGATTCGGGGGGGATAAAGAGGTGTTTCGGGGGGTCCTGGAACAGGTACTTGCTGTATTTCCACCAGATTTCTCCCTGTTCTGTGGCGGTCCGGGTGTCTGCGTTGGTAAAGAGGAGAACGTGTTCAAAGGGTTCTTCGGAGCGGCGGGTAATGGCCATGCGGACGCGGTTGTACTGTTCTTTATCTGCGTTTAAGTGGTCGGCGTCTTCCCAAACGGGCTGCAGGTCATGGGCGCGGATTCCTACATGGGTGATGTCCTCTGTAATCGGGAGCGCGGTGCGGAGGGAAAGGCCCCAGTCTAGGGCGAAAAGGTCGCGTTCGCCGGTCCGTTTGATGGGAGAAATGTTCTTACATCCGGTGATCCGGGCCACGGATATTGAACCGGGATTTTGAAATAGCGATTTGGTCGTTCCCTTTTTGAGGACCTGCCCGGCATCCATTATCAGCAGTTCGTCGCAGAGCTTGTAGGCTTCGTCCCGGCTGTGGGTAACCATGATCACATCATTGCGGGATTCCAGGAGTTCCAGCAGTTGGAGCTGCATCTGTTCCCGGAGACTCGTATCCAGAGCGGAAAACGGCTCATCCAGGAGGATGACCTCCGGTTCCTGGATGAGCATCCGGGCCAGGGCGGTTCGCTGTTGCTGTCCTCCGGAAAGTTGGGCGGGATAGTGGTTCTCAAGTCCGGTCAGCCCAAACCGGCCTATCCAATCGTGGGCCTTGCGGTTTCGTTCTGCTTTGGAAAGGGGGAGGGCCGCGGCGATGTTTCCCAGCACGGTCATCCGGGGGAACAAGGCATAGTTCTGAAAGAGATAGCCTACCCGCCGCGCTTGGGGTTTCAAATTGATTTTTTGTGTTGATTCAAAGAGCACCCGTCCATTGATGACAATGTGCCCTGCATCGGGAACCTCGATTCCTGCGATGCATTTAAGGGTCATGCTTTTCCCGGAGCCTGAGGCGCCCAAGATACCGAGACAGCCTTCGGCACTTTCAAAGGCTGTTTCAAGACAAAAGGTACGGGAGAGCCGTTTGCGGATTGAAACGGTAATACTCATGGCCGCGCACCATGAACGCCTTCATCTTGCGCGGTAAAATAATTCATCAGGGCAACCACTACAAAAGAAAAGATAACGATGATGAGCACATAGGCATAGGCAGTATCCATATCTCCCCCGGCCACGGCGGAATAAATCGCCAGGGGCAGGGTGCGGGTTTTTCCAGCGATGTTACCGGCGATCATGGCGGTGGCGCCGAATTCACCTAATCCCCGGGCAAAGGCCAGTACCCCTCCGGATGCCACGCCGGGCATGGCTGTGGGGAGGCTCACCTTCCGAAAAATGGCCCATTCCGACATCCCCAGGGTCCGGGCGGCGTAGATAAGGTTAGGGTCTACCTGTTCCAAGGCGCCCCGGGCGGAACGGTACATGAGGGGAAACGAAATGGCTGTTGAAGCAAGAACCGTGGCCCCCCAGGAAAAGGCGATCTTAACGCTGAAGAAGTCCAGGAAGAACCGCCCTACCGGTCCCCTGACTCCGAAAATATACAATAAAAAGAACCCTGCCACCGTGGGCGGCAACACCAGGGGCAGGGTGAGTAACCCATCAAAAAGCATTTTCCACTTTTTCTGCTGCATATTGGCGACTATTTTCGCCGCAAAGACGCCCAGCACGAAGGTTACCACCATCGACAGAGATGCGGTTTTAAGCGAAATCAGGATGGGTGCAACATTCATGGGCATCTGTTGTTACCTCTTACTTATTAGGGGAGAACCCATAGTTCTTAAAGATAGCCAGCCCCTCATCAGAGGCAAGGAAGTCGATGAAGAGCTGCGCCTCCTTGGGGTGGGTGGAGGCCACGACCATCCCCACAGGATAAATGACCTTTTGGGCTAAACTTCCGGCCGGGGCCTCGGCAATGACCTCCACCTTCTTGGTGGTTGCCGCGTCGGTGGCGTAAACCACCCCGATGTCGGCGCTGCCTTCTCCAACCCAGTTCAGCACTTCCGTAACATTGGTACCCAAGCTGGCTTTAGCCTCTACTGCATCCCAGATACCAAGGGTCGTAAAAGCTTCCTTGGCATACTGGCCCGCCGGTACACTGGCAGGGTCCCCCAGGGCAATGGTGTTCGCCTGGGGAGCGGTTTGAAAATCGGTAACCGGTGGATTGGTTCCCGCCGGTTTAATCAGGACGATCTTGTTTTCCAAAAGGGGCTTTATTGATTCCTTGGCCACCAGGTTCTTATCCGCCAGGGCGTTCATCTGCCGGGTTGCCGCGGACATGAACACATCCGCCCCTAACCCCTCCTCAATCTGGGTCTGGAGTTTCCCCGAACTGTCGTAGGTTCCCTCCACGGTAATCCAGGGGTACTTCTGCTTGAACAGGGGAATGAGTTCCTGCACGTAGGAATACTCAAGACTGGCTGCCGCCGCGACCATAATGGTTACCGGCGCATTGGTGGGCGCGCTCTGCGCCGCATCCGACGGGGGCGTGTTGTCCTTACGCCCTCCCGCAAAAACCTGGGCCTGTCCACCGATTAGGATGACCAGCGCCAGGAGCGCCAAGTGCATCCCAAGACACCCCCGCACCCCAACCATAGGACCTTTTTTCAGTTTCATTACTTTTCTTACTCCTCATAAAAAATATAAAAATTCAACTGGAATAGTTGAACCTTTTCCCAACAGTAATTCCCAAGGGGTACGAGGGATTTCCCGGCATCTAACCCTTGCCAAAAGGACAGATTGGGTAATGGCACTTTCCGCAGGAGAGGCATAAGCCGCCGTGGCCCATGCGGGTAAAATCCTGCTTAGTCATTCTGAGGCCTGCGGCAATACGGGGCAGCACCATGTCGAACACCGTGGTAGCTGCATACATCACACAGCCGGGAAGCCCCATAATCGGCGTACCATCTTCATAATACCCCAAGAGGAACATGGCTCCAGGCTGTACCGGGGCGCCATACGTTACCAGCGCGGCACCACTCTGCTTGATTGCCCCGGGGGTGTTATCATCAGGGTCCACACTCATGCCGCCGGTGCACAGTATCATATCCGGCTTTTCCCCTCGGGCCGCTTTGATTGCCCCGGCTACGTTATCAATACCGTCCCCAACCACGAGCTGCTGCTTGACGGTAATACCGTAGGCCCCTAATTTCTCGATGATCACCGGGGTGAAGGTATCATTAACCAGACCCTTGGCCACCTCATTCCCCGTGATAATCACCCAGGCGTTTTGTAACCGGTAGGGAAGCACTGCCATGAGAGGCGCTCCCCCGACTATGGCTTCGGCCTGGCGCAGTCGTTCCTCCGGTATAACCAGAGGAATCGCCTTCACGCCTGCCAGCTTATCGCCCTGCTTTACCGGACTAGGGGAATGCCGGGTTACGATGATGATGTCCTCCAGAGCATTAATCCGGTTAAGCCGGTCCACATCAAGATGAAACAGACCATCACCCAGGGCAAAAAGTTCAATTTTCCCCTCTTCATGACCGCTTTGGCGGATATTATCGCCCCGGCACATCCCGGCTAACCGCTCGGCAGCCTCATCCTCGTGGACCATCCCCGGCTGCATCTCCCAGACGAAGAGGTGTTCCTTGCCCATGGACAGCAGCATGGGAATGTCTTCTTCCCGCACCACATGGCCTTTGCGAAATTGGGGGCCTTTCATTTCACCCTTGATGATACGGGTCAGATCATGACAGAGTACATGACCGACCGCATCCTCCACCCGCAGTTTCTTCATACTAACTACCCCATTATAAAGCATTATATTTTAAGACGAATCGCTTGTCAATATGATTCGTTTGAGAATATCAGCATATTTCTAAGGATTTCTCGTGGTAGAGTGTAGCATACTATGCCCAGTCAAAGAAAGTATCCGGCTTCCCTTGCCGGAACTTTGAAAAATGTTCATAATACCGAAAGATGGAAACCAATATCAAACGACTGCCCTACGGTATATGCAACTTCGAAGACCTCATCACCAACAACTACGCGTATGTGGACAAGACCCGGTATGTTGAACTCCTGGAAAACGAGAACAACCCCTATCAGATATTCATTCGGCCTCGTAAGTTCGGCAAGAGCCTGTTCTTTTCGCTCCTCTCCTGCTACTACGACATCAATTACGCGGATAAGTTCGGGCGCTTGTTCAGCGGCCTGTATATCGGCGCTCATCCCACACCCAA
>JAITNP010000098.1 GCA_031290455.1 Treponema sp.
ATTGATTTTCTCAACATGAAGAAGAACAAAGAACAGATGGCATGGATCACCGCCTACGATTATCCGATGGCTTCTTTTGCCGAGGCCGGCGGAATGGACATGATCCTGGTGGGAGACTCGCTGGGCATGATCGTGTTAGGTTACACGGGAACCAATCCTGTTACCATGGAAGACTGTATTTCCCATTGTAAGGCGGTAAAACGAGGCGCGCCCAATACATGGATTGTGGGGGATATGCCCTTCGGTTCCTATCAGATTTCAGATACCGACGCGGTGTATAACGCCTGCCGTTTTATCAAGGAGGCTGAGGTTGACTGTGTAAAATTGGAAGGGGGTGTTCGGGTAAAAAGCCGCATCAGGGCCATTACCGACTCGGGTGTACTGGTGATAGGGCATGTCGGCCTTACCCCCCAGAGTTCCGGACAGTTGGGCGGATTCAAAGCCCAGGGCCGCACGGTGCAAGGCGCCAAAGACCTGATCGAGGATGCTCTTGCCGTACAGGAAGCCGGGGCATTCGCTATCCTGGTGGAAGCCGTTCCGCCAGAAGTGACCGCCTTCCTCTGCGAACTGCTCCGCATCCCGGTCTACAGCATAGGCGCGGGCCCGGCTGATGGCCAGCTTCTTATCTGCGGCGATATGCTCGGTATGTTTCAGGCTTTTACGCCTAAGTTTGCGAAAAAATACGCCAATGTTGCCGAGGTGGAAACCAACGCGATGAAGGCCTATGTGAAGGATGTCCGCGAAAAGGGTTTCCCCACGGACGAGTATGTCTATCACATCACCGATCCAATAGAGCAATTTCAGGAGCTCTTCCATCTGTACAAAAAATGATGGCGTGGGGCCTATATCTTTAGGTTGATCTGTGTTGCCAGAGCCAGCAGCAGGTCCCTGATTTCTCCGCGTTTTTCCGGGGTCATTCTGGTAGATGGCCCGGAAATGCTTAACCCGCCGACAGGTATTCTTTCCCACGAAAGAAGCGGGACGGCGACGCAGATAACTCCGTTCTCCAGTTCCTCTATGTCGTAGGCGTAACCTTCGTTCCGTATACGGATCAATTGTTCGTGTAATTCTTTCTTTGATTTCAGGGTCTTATCAGTGAAAGGTTTGAGGCGTACCCGTCCAATATATTCCTGAATTTCATCATCACGCAAAAATGCTAGAATAGCTTTACCTACCGCTGTGCAGTAGAGGGGGAGTTGCTGGCCAATTCTCGTGGATATGCGCATGGAATAGGGACTTTCCTTTTTTTCAATATAAACAACATTGTCCTCATCACGGATAACAAGGTTCACCGTTTCCTTCGTGGTTTGGAGAAGTTCGTTGATGTAGGGAGCGCAGATGTTTTTGAGATCAAGCTTCACGTTGACACTCAGGCGGAACAATCCTAGTCCCAGCTTGAGTCTGCCTGTTTTTTCATCACTTTGCAGAAATTTTTCTTTTCGCAGCGTATTTATCAGGCCAAATGCGGTACTTTTGTTCAGGCCTGTTATTTCACTGATTTCGGTAACCCCAAGCTCATCACGATCCTCAAAACAGCGCAATATGGCAATAGCCCGTTCCACAGATTGTATCATTATTTCTCCTTTTTCCGGTTTTCGTCGCATACCTCAATAAAATCTAACCGAAAAGGATTAATTTTAGAAGGGTGCAGTTTCTTTTTCGGCGTTTTCAATATCAATGCACGCCCAATAGCTGTTTTTATGCTTCCTTTTTTTTATTTCATTGCAATTGAACGGAGGTTGATGGCTATAGAGACTGGTTCCGGGTTAACCTCTGAAGAACTGGCAATGCTGGAAGAAGCGGAACGCCTGCTCCAAGCTCACGCCGGAACAACTGGCTCAGTTCCGTCCGGTCAACGGCATGACCGGGACTCGACACGGGAACGGACGCTGGCTGGCGCCTTGTAACAAAAAATCTGCCGTGAAACCGCTTGACAGTTTTTCAAAGTCTCTGCTTTCATATAGAAACATTATAAAATTGGAGGTATAAAATGAGTGAACGGAAAGATGCCGAAGTGGTGATCGACAAAGACAATAACGGATTTCACTCTCCGTACTTTCCGTTGCTCAAAATCGTCGTGTTTGAGGATAACTGGTAAGGATTTATCCGCATACGGTTCCCCTTCGTCGGTACCAACATAGATCTGAAAGAACAAATACCTCATGCATCACTTCACAAGACAGAAAACCACAATCTTGATCGCCAGTTCAAATCTGAAGTGCGAATTTACATTCAGCAAAGACCTCGTGAGGCCTCCGATAACCTAAAGCCGTGCGCGGACGATTATTGATTTTCATAACGATTTTGTCAAGTTGTCGTTACGTGAGTCCCTCAAAAGACGTCTTTTTACGCAGATACTGGGGTACGCACGGTGGTGTGAGAGGACGGCTACCCAACTAATGGGTAGCCTTCTACTCAATTAATTCCTTTTATATTATTACTCTTTCCCTGTTTTCTTCGCGTTTTAAACATTTTTTTATCAATTCAAAAGTTTCTTCAGATAGAATGTGCTCCATTCTGCAAGCGTCCTTTTCGGCATTCGCTTCCGATACATTGAGCTTTAAACGCAAAAAGTTTTTGAGTAGCTCATGTCTTTCACGGATTTCTGCTGCAAGATATTTGCCTTTTTCCGTAAGCAACACTCTGCCATACCGTTCATGGTTTATTAGCACTTTTTCCTCAAGTAATTTAAGTGCCGCCAGCACAGACGGTTTTGAAACACCGAGACGGATTGCAATATCAGTTACGCGTACTTCTCCTCTGTCAGAAAGAAAGCCGATAATTTCAAGATAATCTTCTTGTGATTCTGTCATATTACCCCACAAAAGATTTTTAATAGGGTTGCCTGAATGGCAACCCTTGTTTCATGCCAGCATTAAAGCTTATTTCGGCCTTCTAAAATGGGTGTCGTCCATGCATTCGCCTGTCGTTTGCAAAACGCTCAAATATACGTTCACGCATATATTCAGACAACCCCTCTAATTCTCCTAAATCATCCAATTCGGGGGCGTTGCGATCCATACCATTTTCGGCAGCGTGTTTCTCAAAAGCCGTGATAATCCGCTCAAGATAATCATAGAGCGCCGTTTTTTCCTCGTCATTGAGGCAGTTGAATAAGCCGAAATCATCCTCTCTGCTGTCTGCCGTTTCCGCCACCGCCTTTCCTGTTTCCGTAAGCCTGATAATCGTTGTCCGCTTATCCTCCTCCGACGGGGTGCGGGTGATATAGCCGCTCTTTTCAAGCTTGTTAAGAAGCTCGCCCAAAGACTGATTACGCATATCCAAAAGATAGCCCAGTTCCTTTTGAGTGATTTCCTCTTTCATCTTCAAGATCGACAATACCCGCCCCTGTCCGTGATGCGGATTTGCGAAAGGTCCAAAAGCGTGAAGTGGGCAAGGTGGGTGAAGGAGCCGTGAGAATGAGCGTAGCGACGATGCGTAAACAATCCTGTTGCAATTTTGCCTTTTTATAATTTTTATTCTTCTATAAAATTAAGTTTCACCGGAAGGCTAATTAAATATTCTGGATATTCTCTTGAACCTCCTTTATAAATATCTACACTTACGTTCACATCCTCAAGTGAATCATAAATAGTTATTTTTACTCGAAGATCGTCCATCTTTTTTGAAGTCCAAGAATACCACTTTCTCATATAATGATCACTTGGCTTAAAAATAGTTGATAATTGGTATTCTTTACATATACTCAAAAATTCTGCTTCATCGAGAATAATATTATGTTGTGCTGAAATATAATTACTAATACTCTCTAAATATTGTCTTAAAAATGATTCTATAAAGGTATCTGCCAATTTAATTATTTCACCATCAATATCAAAAGAAAATGTTATATCTTGAACAGATACTTTCTGGGGAACTAAATTCAAATCCAAATCTTTAGCTAATGAAGCCGTTGTCTTACAAGATGAAATCATTATCAGCAACATAAATATAATAAAACTAATACAAAACTTTTGTTTCATAATTAATTATACTCTCCACTTGGCAAAAACAGCCTTGGCCTTTTTTAGAAAATCTTGGGATATGACTATCTTTTCATTATCCACTACTTTATCTTGAGGAAAAATAGGCATTGGATTACAGCCCCCGGACTTTAACTCTATCTGACTCAACCTAAACCGCTTGCCACAGTTCTGACAAACTATAACATTCCCGTTTTGTATGTAGTAGCCTTTGCCAGAATCGTAACAGGACTGACAGGTATTAAAGGCAGTCCGTATCGTACCATCTGGGGCTACCACCGCCATGACCTCCATCCGGGTTCCTTCAATTTCCATCGGATAGAAGTGAACCGTTGATGAAAGATCCTTTATGAAGATAACCAAATCGGTATCTCGAATTATTGCGTGTCCAGTACCGCTCTGAGACCAAACATTTAAGGCCATAATAAATAATAATGCTATTAATAGTAACTTTTTCATTTTTTCACCTTTTGCTCGTTCATTAAAACCAGTTTCAGTATTTTATACTTATATTCTTCAATTGTCAACTATTTTTTTAATTTGTGTCACCAGGATACGGTTTCCAGTGAAACAGCCCGGTACCGCCGTATTTCCGGAAAATGCTGCCATCGATCTGTTCAAACAGACGAAATCAATGATTTCACCGATCACCATAGGCGCTTTATCATCAATGGCTTGACGTAAGGTCAGTACCTGGAGCGCATTGACCCATACTTGATTCCCATACCTGTTTTCTGTATAAATAACCAGGAGGTTCTTTATGGGTTCTCGGTGTTATGGTGTTGCGGTGTTGTTCATCTGTCTCCTGCCGGGACTTCAACCCCTGTATTCCCAGGCGACCCCTCCTTCGGTGTTGTCTCTTGCCATTCTGGAGAACCTGTTCCAGTATTGGGATGAGGTAAGCAGGGTGTTTGGGGAGTATCAGGAGTTTAGCCAGTCTTTTTATGCGCTCCTCGTGGATGAGGAAGAGCGCGTGGGGGATGCCCTCACCCTGCAAAACGGCGCTGATGCTGACGATTTTATCGCGTTCATTGAACGCCTGCGGGGGCTTCAGGTTCCCACCGAGGTCAATGAGGCATTTGCCGGGTATGGACTGGGGAATCAGGGGTATACGGTATTTACCACGGTTACCTTTGCCATGATGCTCCTGATGGTAGAAGAAGAAATACATGAAGCATTAATGAACCTGGAGTCAGTGCAGCGGCTCTATGCGGAGAACTTTGCCCATGCCAAGAGCGCCTTCCATCCGTATGATATGAGGCTCATCGAAGCGAATTTTGATGATCTGATGGTATTGTTTGAATAATTCTATGATAAGGACTAATCTATGATTGTATGTTGCGGTGAAGCGTTGATTGATATGCTTCCCTTTAACGGCGGAACGGGTTTTCTCCCCTGTCCGGGAGGAAGTCCCTATAATACGGCAATCGCCATTGGAAAGCTCGGGGTACCGGTAGCGTTTCTGGGAAGGCTTTCCCGGGATTTCTTTGGAGATCTGCTGATAAACCGGCTTATGCAGCATGCGGTTGGAACCGGACTCATTGTTCGTTCCGGGGAGCATTCCACCTTGGCCTTTGTCAAACTTGAGCAGGGCACAGAACCTCAGTATGTTTTTTATACCGAGGGAACCGCGGACCGGTCCCTTTCACCGGCAGATATCCCGTTAAAACTGCCTGAGGAAACCCGGTGTATCCTCTTCGGTTCCATTGCCATGACCATGGAGCCGGTGGCCTCTGCCATTGAATCCCTTGTTTTCCGGGAACATACCCGGGGCGATGACGGCCCGGTCATTTCGGTGGACCCCAATATACGGCCCTTCATGATCCGTGACCGGGAAGCCTACATCAAACGTTTTGAAACATGGGCAGCGGCAGTTACTATCGTAAAGATATCCGAAGTCGATCTTGCCTTTATGTATCCCGGCGTGGGTACGGTACAATCCATGGAGAATATACTCCGCCTCGGTCCGCTCTTGGTGATTACCACCCGGGGGCATGAGGGCGCCATAGGGCTGTTGCGGCAGGATGACCGTGGTATCCTTCGGGTAAGCGCGCCAGTGGTTGACCTCCCGGTGGTTGATACCATCGGCGCGGGGGATACTTTTCACGGCGCCTTCCTTGCATGGCTGGAGCGTGAAGAGAAAATGTCTCGTACCGGGCTTGCTTCCCTCACCGAAGCAGCACTCTACAAAGCCTTGTTTTTTGCGAACCAGGCCGCGTCCCTGGTCTGTTCAAGGCAGGGGGCTGATCCGCCGACCTACGCCGAAGTGGAAGCCCTTACAGGATAGGAATCATGGGGGGCAATAGTTTCGGAACGCTATTTACCGCTACCACCTTCGGAGAATCCCACGGGCCTGCCTTGGGTTGTGTGGTGGATGGCTGCCCCGCAGGGGTCCCCCTGGGTATTGAGGATATATCCCGGGAATTACGGCGACGGCGGCCTGGCGGCGGTGGGGCAGCCACCACCAGGGTGGAAGCGGATGAGCCGGAACTCCTCTCGGGGGTGTTTGCGGGAAAAACCCTCGGAACCCCTATCGCCATCATGGTCCGTAATACCGCCCAACGTTCCGGTGATTACGACGCCTTGCAGGATGTATACCGTCCGGGACACGCGGACTGGACCTGGGAAGCTAAGTACGGTATCCGGGATCATCGGGGAGGGGGGAGAAGCTCCGGCCGGGAAACCCTGGGCCGGGTCGCGGCAGGGGCGGTGGCCAAGGCGTTCATCAGGGAATACGGTATGGTAATCCAGGCATGGACCTCCGCTGCCGCAGGCGTTGATGTTCCCGGCCCGGAGGACCCTGGCTTCAATCTTGATGTGGCAGAGGAGAATCCCCTGCGAATTCCCCACCGGGGATACGCCGAAGCAATCATGGAAAAAATAGAAAAACTCCGCCTTGAGGGGGATAGCGCCGGAGGGAGGGTTTCCTGTTCGGTTACCGGGGTGCCCCCGGGATTGGGGGAACCGGTGTTCGGGAAGCTCGACGCCCGGCTGGCTGCCGCCATGCTTTCCCTCGGAGCGGCCAAGGCCGTTGAATTCGGCGCCGGCTTCGATGCGGCTTATGAACAGGGATCGGTTCACAATGACCAGCCCATACCGGCGCAAGATGAAATCATCTGTCAGCTCCCCCCGGATGTACCGGCGCTGCAATTTAAAACAAACAATGCCGGTGGGATGCTGGGGGGAATCTCCACGGGAATGCCCTTAGAATTCAAGGTGGCCTTTAAACCGGTGCCTTCGATAGCAAAACCGCAGCAAACCCTGGACCGGAACGGCAGTATCCGGGAACTCGTCATCCGAGGCCGTCATGATGTATGCATCCTGGGCCGGGCCGTTCCGGTGGTAGAGGCCATGACTGCCCTGGTCCTGGCAGACTTACTCCTCCTGAACCGCTGTGCCCGGTGAGGCGCTTTTCGAACCCTGCGTCTTCCCGCTGTGTCCTCGGTGCTGACACTCCCCAGGGCTAAAGCCGGAGGGTTTTCTTGGACAGAAGTCTAATTTCATAGGATTTAATGAAGTCTACGAGTAGTGACATACTACCGACTACTGGGGCGTACCCCAGATACATTTGTCTGTCTTTCAGACCAACATTGAGGGTCTTACCTGAAAGATGCATTGACCAGACTGCGGGCTTTTTAGCCGTTTCCGCTGTGGCAACCGAGGTTGCCTCCGCCTCGGCTCTCTGCGCCACGGATGCGGTTAAGCGCTTGACATAAAAGTAGAAGATTATCAGGTGGAAGACCAGTAACAGAAACCCGAAGGTCGCGCTTAAAAAGGCAAAAATGTGTGGGGATTCTGTATATGAGGTGACGGCATACATTGCGCCATTTAATAGTACGAGAGTACCTGCGTACAGAAGGATGAGCAATATTGAAGCGCAGCTGCGGATCTCGCGGTAATTTTCTGGCGATCCAGCAATATATACAAACAGACTTGTGATTTTCCGCGCTTCTGTTATACTATCCCTATGGACGAAGACATCATCTTCAAGCCCACCGCTTTCAAACACGGCATCGCCGAGGCCGACATCCGCCACGGCTTTGACCGGCGCCGGTATGACCGAGGTGCCGCAAAGCATACCGCGCACTGATAAACCTATAGGAGAAATATATGAAAGAAATGACCGATCAAGAAGCCGAATACTGGGATGATTACTATACCAAAAACACCATCATGCCCGATCCCGACAAGCCCGGCTATTTTGCCCGTAAGGGCCTCGTTCTAGGCAGTCTTGACCCCGACGTTATTGAATATTTGCGCGCCTAAGCTGCCGCCACCGGCCAGACCCAGGCCCAAGTCGCGCCATCATTCGCGAGAAAATTGCAAAGAGCGCGTAGCGCTGGGCAATCGCTACTTGCGGAATCAGGCTTTTTGCCTGATGTATTTACTTTTTTTGTCAAGGGTAAAAAAGGCCGTGCGGGAAAAAGAGGTATCCTGCACGGCCCCAAGGAAGAAATTTTTTTTAAATAGGTTTTCGCTTATATCAATGTGCCCCGCTTAAATTCTTTTAAATAGCTATTGTTTGCCGGGCAAAGAATGAGGAAATCCCTTGCCCAACAAACTCCTATTAACTAAAAGCTCCAGCAGAATTCAACGTAAAAAGCATTTGCAAGGCGCGAGTCCTTCGTTCCCCATGTCTTAGACGGTCCGTTTTCAAAACTAATAACATCGCCAATCTGTATAAAAGAATCGCCGATGTTAAAAGCAACTGACGGCTTTATAAAAAGGAATGAATAATCCTTGTTGTATACCGGACTGACGCAATCAAAATTATAGTTCGAATAAATGGGGAGACCCTCTGTCTCCCATGAAATATCGTACGGCTGTCCGGCCGCGACATAAACAAAATCAAAACGCGGAACGATGCCTATTCTTCCGGTCTCGATGGTATAAGAAACCCAGGGATTGAAGTACAAGGCGATATCGGAGTTTTCTGCCTGGCTTATAAATTGAGCGGCGTCAAGTCCGAATTTAATACCGCCAATCTTATACCCCAGGGCTTCATAAATATCAATCTTGCCGTTGTCGCCAAAATCAGTTAGCGTATCAAGTTTTCCCGTAAAAACTGCTGTCAAATCAGAAACAGCAAGTACCTGGCCCGTAATGAGCACTGTGCTGGATTCAGCCTTATTCTCAGGTCTGTAACTGGCGATAAATTTGAAAATCTCCGGCATGGCGTACGCAAGGTTAACGGTATACTTTGCATCCGAAAATCCCAGTTTATTATCGTCCTTTAGATTTCCATACATGCCGAAACCAAGATCCAAACCTGTGATCGGGCTGACTTTAATCAGTGTGCCGATGCCTTCTTCCAAATCATCATCAAAAAATCCGCCGGTATTCCAGGTGCCGTTATCCACAAGGCCGCCGTTGATGGTGATTTTATGGTCAAGCAGATTAATCCAGCCGTAAGCATATTTGCCCTGGAACGTTCCACCATTAAT
>JAITNP010000118.1 GCA_031290455.1 Treponema sp.
GGTACCCCATTTTCCGCACTTGCAGTGTGGGAAACCACATCACAGTGCAGCTCAATCTTGCCTGCAACCCGGGGCGCCAATTGCCGCATAAGGGCAAAGACAATAGCCCGGTCCACCAATAGGGTTTCCACCGCGTTACAGGCCCCGGGTTTCTGGAGTTTGGCGTTTTCGATAATATCCAGGGCGTTCTCCAGGTCCGCGCTTCTTTCCACAAAGATGTGGCAGTTGCCCGCTCCGGTCTCAATGACCGGGACTCGTGCATGGTCCACCACCCGGCGGATGAGGTCCCGGCCCCCACGGGGGATCACCACGTCGATATACCCCCGGGCATTCAGGATTTCGTCCACCTCATCCCGGCTGCCCGAATCCGCGAGGTGTACCGCGTCGGGAATGCCGCCACCCTGCTCCAACCCCTGCTTGATGACCCTAACCAGGGCGCGATTCGATTCCAGCGCCGCAGAGGACCCCCGGAGCAGGATGGCGCACCCCGCTTTGTAGGCAAGGCTGAAGGCATCAACCGTAACATTCGGGCGGGATTCGTAGATGATGGCCGCCACCCCCAGGGGCACCGTAACCTGCTCGACAAAAAGCCCATTGGACAGGGTCCAGCCAGCCTTTACCGTACCAATAGGGTCCTTCTGGCGGATCACCGTGACGATTCCTTCAATGATACCGTCGATCCGGTTCTCATCCAGGAACAGGCGGTCGATGAGGGCTTCCTTCATCCCCCCGGCCCGGGCCGTGGCAACATCGGTTTCGTTGGCCCTGAGTATGTCGCTTCGAGCGGAATCAATGGCGACAATCACCGCTTCCAAGGCCCTATCCTTTTGCTGCCGGTGTTCCAGGGCTAATTGAGCCTGCGCCTTCTTAAGCGAATCGAATATAAGTTTGAGGGCATGCATCATGTACTCCATATTATTAGTGTGCCGATTTCACCCTTCCTATGGCCCGTATAAAACCATGAATCACAAAGACTAAGGAGATTGCCTGCTGGAAAACCAAAACCGGCTTATCTTGACTATACATCAAAGTCCCCATGCTGATCAGCATCTCCGCTAAAAAAAGCCACCCCAGAGGATTTTTTTTAGCAAGCAAATAGCTGCCTAGCAGAAACCCCAGGGTAACCCCCATCTCCAGGACCTGAGAAAAGGCTGTAATGCCCCCAAAGCAGTACATGCTGTAGGCAATACCCATTGCAATCATCAGGTACGTCAAGATTTTAATCCCCCAATCGACCCATGGACGTACCTGGTCAAGCCTGTTCCAGGCCATGACCAGACCGAGGATCAATGCGGGGACGCCTCCCGCCTCAATAGCAGCAGCGATCCAATTCTGTTTGCCTGCCATGAGGATAACCCAGGGGGGTACCCCCAGTAAATAGGCCGACCAACCGATAAGACGCCATGTTCGGTCGTGTTTTAAACCTTCGGCGTGGGCGAGTGCGATCTTCGCGAGGAGATAACCCGTGCCCCCCCACACTTGCAGAAAAATGTCCATTTCTCTTTACTATACTATTATGAAACATATCGTGTATATACTGGTGATAGTCCTCACCAGTTCCGTGGCGGTCCTTTCCTGTGCCGGGAGCCGGTCCGTATTGAGAAGCGAAACCCTTCCGAACGCGGACGGTACCCCAGGAGACCAAGCCAAACCTGCTGCCAGGCCCCCGGTGGATCCCGCGGAATCCACTGAAGCCTTGCCATTGATGCGAGCAATCATCCAGCGGGTCAAACAAAATGCGCCGGAAATCAACAAATACGTTTTTCTTGATGAGCAGTCCAACATTATGGTTAAGGCGGATCTCACGATGGAAGGCACTGATACTGTTGGCACGAGCGAAGACTTCGAGGTGGTGTATGATTTGCAGCATGCGGCGCCCCTTGATAAGTCCCGGTTGCAGGTTGGCTTTGCGGTGACCAACAAGCAGACCGGAGATATACGGCATGACAGTCTCCAATGGAACCTCACGGATGACGCCGCAGGGCTGCTCTTGGCCTTTGACGACAATTATCAAAGCGCCTGGGAGCGGCATTTTGAGGTGTTTGAAAAGTACGGGGCACGGGTTACGTTTTTTGTTCAGGGGGACCTGGATCCCTTCTGCGCGGCGGCCCTGGCCCGGGGGCATGATGTGGGGTATCATACCATCCATCATCTGAACCTGACCCAGGTTTCGCGGGAGGTGTTTTTCGAGGAGACCCTTTCCGCGGTGGATACCTTCCGGCAGCATGGTATCCCCTTGCTTTCCTTTGCCTATCCCTACGGCCTTTGGGAACCCTGGATGGATGAGGAGCTTGCAAAATCCTTTAAAATCCGGCGGGGGTACGGCGTTACCTTCCGGGTATACGATAGCGCGGCAATCCGGCACGGGTATATTTCTTCCAAGGCCATTGATAATCTCCTGTATAAACAAGAAGCGGCCTTCGAGGCCATTATTACGATTATGTTCAGGACCATCAAATTTATTGGCGGTGAAAGTATCCTCCCCCTCACAACCCACGATATTTCCGATACCGCTGATTGGGGCATCATGCCTCACCGCCTGGAATATGTGTTACAAACCGCCCGGGATTTAAAACTGCGCTTTTACCGGTACGGGGATTTTTTTTAATGCAGGCTGTTTATTTACCGGGATTTGGCCAGGGCCTGCAGGTTTTCCCCGGTAATGCGGTAAGTGGTCCATTCCGTGAGAGGCCGTGCCCGCTGGTTCTTATAAAACGCGATTGCCGGCTTGTTCCAGTTAAGGCATGCCCATTCCAGCCGTCCACAGTGCCGTTCCTCTGCCAATACGGCGATAAATGAGAGTATGATCGTGCCCAATCCCTTCCCCCGTAACGCTGGCAAGACAAAGATGTCTTCTATGTAAATCCCCGGCTTGCCCAGAAAGGTTGAAAAGTTATGGAAAAAAAGGGCAAACCCGGCGGGTTTATCGGCATATTCGCAGATGATCACTTCGGCTGTTTTGTCTTGAAATATCGTTTTACCCAGCGCTGCTTCAGTAACCTCAACCTGGTCTAAAAGATGTTCATATTCCGCCAATTCCCTGATAAACCGCAACACTAAAGGGATATCCTGTTCTTTAGCAAACCGTAATTGGACATGTTCATTAATTTGGAAATGATGCATAAGTACTCCTTGATTATGTAAATAAAGCGCTTTCAAATTCTTGTTGATACCGGCTGTTATTATCCTATATTTTAGACCTATGGATCAAGATAAGAAAATCACCCGTATTACCCAGGCATCGAATCGGCTCATCGGTCTTCTCGCCCTTTTTCTGCTGGCTGCCTGTTCTTCTGCTCCGAAACGCCCTGCGGAAGTCCGTTCCATACGGAATATGGCGGAAACCCAGTTGGAAATGGTCAATCGTGAAGCGGACCGGGGGAATTATGAGGAAGCCCTCAGGCTGCTGGGGGAGGCCCGCCGGCTTGCCCTGCAAACCGATAATCCCAGCCTCCTCATCAGGACGGAGCTTGCCCAGGGGAATGTGTTCTTCTCCCTGGGCCGGCACGAGGAAGCCGCCGAGGTCTGGAACAGCGCCTTATCCGAGGCGGAACAGACCGGAGAAAAGGAACTGGTGGCAATAACCCGGATATATATGGCCAGACGCAGGCTCCTCCTGGAAGGAGCCCCCGCCGCCGCTGCGGTCAAGACCGCGGTAACCGGTGAAATGGCCGTTCTGAAATCGGATCAGCTTAACCGCGCCCTGGGCTGGACCATCATGGGGCTTGCCGAAAAGGAACTGCGCCGCTGGACCGAGGCGGAACAGGCGCTGAAACAGGCCCTGAGTATCCATGAGCAGGGTAATTACCTGGAACAGGCCGCCTATGATTGGTACCTTATCGCCTCGATCCGTTCGATGGCAGGACACTATGATGCCGCGCTGGAAGCGCTGGAACAGGCCCGGGCCTTCGACCGCCGGGTGGAAAACACGCACGGCCTTGGGATGGATTGGCGGGCCTTGGGGGATGTCTATAAAAAGATGGGTCGAAAGGCCGAAGGGGATGCGGCGTATCGCCGCGCTGCGGATATTTTCAGGTCCATTGATCTTGAAAAGGAGGCATTGGAAGTGGAAGCGCGGGGAAGGAATTGATAGGGGTAAGTTTCAGGTTTCCTGCCGTACATGCGCTTGGAGAAGCTTTCTCTTGTCTTCCGGGAGGGGAATGCTCTGTTTTGCCTTAAAATCGTAGTGGACTATCACCGCATTTCCCTTGACGCAGAGCCGCCCCTGTTGCCATGCCTCGTGATAAACCGTAAAAGACTTGGTCCCGACGCGGCTGATGAAGGTGCGGATCTCCACATCGTACTGAGGAAAGAGTTCTCCCACAAAATCATAATCCGCATGGGCCATGATGAGCGACCAGTTCTCATAGGAAAGGCTGAACTTAGGATCAAAGATTCTGAACACCGGATTCCGGGCCAACTCAAACCAGATCGCTAAAACCGTGTTGTTAATATGTCCCAAGCCATCCGCGTCTCCGAACCGGGGACTTAGGGTAATCGTATACATTGTTGTACTCCAATTCAATTATAAACAAACCGGTTCATTTTATCAAGTTAGGTGGTATCATATTTCATACGAAAATGTAGGAAATATAAGAAATAACCTATATATTTGAGCCTGTTCCAACCTCAATTTTTTAAAATTTGTTCGATACCTTCTTGATATGTTCTCTGTTCTGTAATATATTCAACCGTAATCATAGTAATACTCTATGTAGAAGGGAGGGGATAAAATCAGCCTTATTTTAGGAGAAAAGTTGTCATGATGCATGTTCGTAATTTCATATTCTATACCCCCATACAGAGAGAGGTGCCTGTTGCCGTCACGCGCAAGCAAAAACCATGCCAAGTCGATCTGGTTTACAGAAAATGTAACTATTTTTGTACATAAATTCTCATTAATAAGGAAAAAGGATGAGTATCCGCATCAAGGTTTTTTTAATTGTTTTTGTCATCGTAATAACCGCTCTTATTGGATTTGGCATTTTTATGTACAATACATCGACCATGCAACGGATGTCCCATGAGCTTATGCAAACCTTGGGGGATACGATGATAGCGGTTGATTTTGCTGATTTCAATGCTTTTTTGGATACTATCCAGGCGAGTTCCGGGATAACTCAGGGCTTGGGGGAAACCTTCTATGAACTCCGTAATACGATGCCCCGTACAGAACTGCAAAACATCATGGCTACTGCATTCCATCTGGCATATTTCCGGGAACCGGAGCTTTTGGGCGGGGGTGCTTTTTATGAACCCAACGTGTTTTATCCGGAGACCTATGATTTTCATTTCTTTGCCAGTAAGTCCATGACCGCTACCGGGGTACCCAGTCAGGGGGAAATCCAATGGGCAGGAGATGAATGGCGGTGGGATGTGGATACTTATGAAGAAGGCTGGTATCAGAGCGCCCTTCCCAAGGGCTGGGATACAAGGAACCTGCGGGATCAGCGATACTATTGGAGTGACTTATACATTGATACCTCTGTTAATGTGCTCATGGTCTCTGTCTGCATTCCCATGTATAACACGGAAAATCACATCATCGGGGTGAGTACCGTCGATGTATCCCTAAGAACATTACAAAAAATGGTGAATACTTTTTCCTTACCGACCCCTGCTACTAAGATAGCCGGCTTTTCAACCATTAATAAAGCTACCTTTGCTTCCAGCGAACAGGATACCGTGGGGATAGTTCCCTATCCCGAAGAAAGCTGGCTGCAGCAACTGACACAGCTTAATCCGGGTCAGACCATCGCCGATAACAATATGGTTATTGATGGGAAGCATTATACCTTGAATGCCCATGTGCATACATCGGGCATCGGTCTTGCCATGCTCATTCCCAATGATGAAAAATACCAGGTAGTAGATGCGCTGCAAACCAGTAATCATATTACCGTTATCGTGATCTTTATTGCTATGGCTATCGCGGTTATTATTGCGCTGCTCATCGTATCCTGGTCCATTATCGCGCCGATCAAGAAAAGTGTTGTTGCGGCCAATGCTTTGGCAAAAATGCAATTTGATATAAAACTATCCGAGAAGCGACATGATGAAATTGGAGAAATGGAAGCGGCTCTGTATACCATTCGGGATAACTTACAACAGACGATGCATGATATCAATGATGAACATTTGGGGAAATATACAAACATCAGCCAAAACCTGAATACGGTCATCAAACAATCCTCAGAAGGACTGGGGGTTATTACCTGTAATATGGATACGGTTCAGCATAAGACGAGTATTCAATTGGATTCCGTATCAGAGACCTCGGATGTGGTGGAAGAAATTGTCGGTCACATCAATTCTCTTGAAAACGCGGTTGAGACTCAGGCCCTTAATATTGCCAAGTCATCCCAATCAATAGAACAAATGGTTAAGGATACCGATGCGGTCCGTTCAATCGTGAGTCAAGCCTATCAAACAACGGGCAATCTCGGTAAGTCTTCGGAGGCCGGACGGAGCATGTTGACCCGGCTTACAGAAGAATTAAGTCTCATTGCGGAACAATCGACCTTTCTTGAGGAAGCGAATGCGACCTTGGTCAACATTGCCGCCCAGACGAATATTCTCGCGATGAATGCGGCCATAGAAGCAGCCCATGCGGGTGAGTCTGGCAGGGGATTTGCGGTTGTAGCCGGAGAGATCCGGAGCCTTGCCGCATCATCGGATAAAGAATCCACCTCCATCTCGGATGAAATTAAAAAGATGCAGCGTGGTATCGCGAATATACGGCAAGCATCCGTTGAGACGGTTAACAGGATGGGTAGTATGTTTACGGACATAACTAACATGGGAGTCGCATTCAATACGGTCAATAATGCGGTGGAAGCCTTGGGAGCAAACGGCATACAGATATTGGATGCATTAACAACGCTACGAGAAACGACAGAACAAGTACGCACTGGTTCCGGTGAGATACAGAAAAGAAGTGGTTTAATCTATAAAACGGTTGAACATTTGAAGAGCATATCAAAAGAAGTAAACGAAAGTGTCCTTGATGTGCAAGCGGCAAGCAAAGGCATTGCCAATTCTCTTGGGGCTGCCCAGAAGATTGCGGAGGGGCGCTATTTGTCGGCCCCCCAAAACCCGATTCGTACCTAAACGGATTGGTAGATTAAACGAAGGAGATAAGGAGTTATTTTGAATACGATACATACGATCACTGATACGGAAAGAGATGCGGCCTACTATGAATATCATGAATTGGTTGAACGGCTTACAGCGTTTTTTGATGACATAGGGAATAAGGTTTTTGTATCTAAAATTTCCATTGATATTATTGTGAAAAAGGTATATTCCTCGTGGCAACAGTA
>JAITNP010000119.1 GCA_031290455.1 Treponema sp.
TACTGTTGCCACGAGGAATATACCTTTTTCACAATAATATCAATGGAAATTTTAGATACAAAAACCTTATTCCCTATGTCATCAAAAAACGCTGTAAGCCGTTCAACCAATTCATGATACTCATAGTAGGCCGCATCTCTTTTTTCCGTATCAATGACCGTATGTATCGTATTCAAAATAACTCCTTATCTCCTTCGTTTAATCTACCAATCCGTTTAGGTACGAATCGGGTTTTGGGGGGCCGATAAATAGTGCCCTTCCGCAATCTTCTGGGCAATCTCAAGGGAGGTGGTAATACTTTTGCTCGTTTGCTGCACATCAAGGACACTGCCATTGACCTCTTTGGATATAGCTTGCAAGTCTTCGACAATTTTAAGGATGACACCGCTTTCTTGTTGGATGTTATCAGAGCCGATGCGTACTTGTTCAGTCGTTTCCTTGAGGATGGTTAAGGCTTCCAGTACCTGCGCCCCGTTGGCAGACTGCGCCTCCACCGCGCCATTTACCCGGTCAAAAGATCCTTGCATATCCGTTACTTCCGCAAACATACCATTCATCGTATTGACCGTCTCAGCCGATACATCCCGGATCTTCGCGATACCGCTCCGCATCTTCTTGATTTCATCGGAGATGGAGGCGGATTCTTTATCCGATAATTCCGCAAGTTTCCGTACCTCGCCGGCCACCACTGCAAACCCCTTCCCCGATTCTCCTGCGTGGGCCGCTTCTATGGCCGCATTCATCGCGAGAATATTTGTCTGGGCCGCAATGGTGACCAAGGTGGCGTTTGCTTGCTCAAGGAAGGCCGATTGTTCCGCTATGCGGGTCAATTCTTCGGTCAGTTGGCTCAACATTTTCTGTCCGGCCTCCGACGCCGTGCTGAGATTATCCGTTGTCGCGTAGACATGCTCCACAGCGGAACGAACCGAATCAATATCCGCCACCAGTTGTTCTATTGATTCCGAGGATGTGGACAGGTTACTAGACTGCGTCGCTACTGCACTTTCGAGGGAACGAATGTGCTTGACGATTTCTTCTACCGCCATCGAAGCCTGCCCCACCGAATCCACCTGGGCGTTTGCCTTGTACCGTACCGAATCCATAGTATGGCTAATGACGCTCAGTCCATCTGAGGATTGTTTGATAGAGACATTCAGGTTTTGGCTAATATTTTTTTGTCCGAGATGTTTGTTGTTGATATCTCTCATGTTCTTTTGCAAGTTATCCCGGATGGTATAGAGAGCCCGTTGCATGTCCCCGATTTCGTCCTGCCGTTTCTTGTTTATGTGTATATCAAAGTGCATATTCGCCAGCTCATTCGCCTCAGCCACAATTTCCCCAATAGGAGCAATGATGCTCTTGATGAACATATTAAATATGATGAATATCAGGAGAATGACCACCAGTACCGGCGGGCCAATCGTAATAACAGAACTTTCAAGCAGCATAGAAAATACCACCGGCTTCGAGACAAGCATATACCAGCCCAAAGAATTAATACAGGTAAGACTATATTCGACATTGTTGTCTCTGAAGGTATGGATTTCATCCGGTCCAAGCTGCTTTAGATCGGGCAAGGCGCTCAGGATATTCGCTTTTTCCACGGTGATAAGGGTCTTGTTCTCCACCAGCGCTTTATTCCGGGCGCCGGTAATTTCCATAGTATCGTTGAATAAATACATATCGATTCCAGCGTCCACATCCGCATAGATAGAATCAATAAAATCCCCGAGTACGATGCCGGTACCGAGCATGCCAATAGGCTTGCGATTATCAAACACCGGTGCATTCACCCAGAGCATAATTTTTTTCAGGTTGTCGTTATAATTGATGTTGAAATTATAGCGCTCTGTTTCATAGAGGGTCATCTTATACCAGTAATCAGCGGGATTATCGGGATCCATGGTATATACATAAGCGTCATCAGTATAAAACTTTTTATCGATATCGCTGGTCCAGAACACGGTATTGCTCTTAAAGGCCCGGCGGTATCCGGCGATTTCCCGGAAAGCAAGCTGTTCCAGCGCGGCGTCATCAGGATGCAAAAAGTATTGCTGTATCAACGGTGAATCCGCCATCTTCATGACCAGAACGATTTCACTTTCCACTATCGCCTCAAGATAGAGTTTCTTTTTCTCTTCGATCTGCAACAAGCGCTGGGTTATCGTATTACCTACGATACTTCTGGTGACAAAGAATAGCAATGTCGCACCACCGATTACAATCATCACAAAAAAAGCAATTGAAAAGAGCATCACTTGATGCTTAATTGATATATTTTTCATCGTTACTCCTCATTTACACTTACTCTGCCTTGAGCCCGGTGTCGGACTCCGTTTTTTTGTAAAAATATGTCAGTTTACTCATGATACAACTCCTATTCAATGATATTGATACCCTATTTTCATACGAAACAGGGTATCGATTACTCATGTATTACCAGAGCAGCGGCATATATTACAACCCTACCAATTTTTTTCTCAATTCTTTAAGCGACCGGGATACATACCACAGCTCTTTTGTTTGGTCCGTGTGGTTCATGGTTAAGACTCTATCTGCTGGCGTGCTGCCAATTCCGTGAACACCCTCCCCTTTGCAATCAACTCGTCGTAAGTTCTGTCTTCGAAAATATGGCCATTTTCCAGTACAATGATCCAGTCACGCTGGCGTAGGGTAACAATTCATTTACTCATATATTACCGCTATGACGCGTACACGCCCGTTGCGCTCAGGTTTTATCCTCCGAAAACACGTTGAGGATTACGTTTGCGTCTGGGTAAGTGTACAGCCCCATAGTTCCCCCAATCCGTCATAGCCTGCGCGTTCCCGTTCCATTACGACCAGTAACTCGTCGGTCGTGAAACGCCGCAAACCCTCTTTCCATGCCTGTTCCCGCAGATTATTCACCCACGCAGCGCGTTCCGGCGTTCCCCGCTTGGGCGCCCGCGCAATCTCTGCCTCCACTTCCGGCGGTAATGGTATCGGTGATACATACTTCATCTTTTTGCCTTCATTGCTTGTTTTTCCCCCAGTATACCCCTTTTCCCGCCTTTTTGTGTACGCCCCCGCCCCGCTCTCTTCACTGTCTTCACTCCCAGCCCCCGCCTTGCCGTCTACACGACTGTCCATGTAGATGTCGGGGCCTGCGGCAGTCTCGCGCTTTCTATCGCCGTTACCGCACCTGACGTACCCACTCGTCGCCGTGGACGCCTTCCAGACAGCGGTCAACGGGGTTCACCCGTAGGTCCATGTCTTCCAGCGGAATGACCCCCAAAAGAGTTTCGTGACCCGCGGGAAGCACGAGTGGCCGACTCAAGGTGGAGCGGTCTTTCCAGAAGATGTCGACCGCTTCGGCGACGGTACATTTCTGCAGTACGTCGCCGGCAAGGTGCACCGAAGTGTCCTTTTCAATGTCCAGACCGAGCCTCTGCCGCAGGGCCTCGGTGATAACGAGGGGCCCCGCCCCGGTGTCCACCACCGCGTCGACCGTAACCTTCCGTACATCCGCCTCTTTGATAAACCCGCTGCGGGCGTTTGCCGCATCTCGCACATTCACTAAGGTGATTTCTTCTACTACTTCACCCATAACAAACTCCTTGTTTCTATAAAATCAATGATGACTGAGGGGTGAGCGGGAAAACACTCTCAAGCCTCACTCCCTTCACTCCCAGCCATCTGCCTTGCCGTCTACGCGGCTGTCCATGTTGACGTCGGGACCTGCCGCTGTCTCGCGCTTTTACTGTCGTTGACATACACCACGCTTCCATCTTTCGCTCTATTGGTCCTGTCAATGCTTCCACCTGTTTTGGTGAAGTTACCGCTGCCGACATACACGCCGCCGCTGATGGTTGCGTCGGTCTCCATCCTCAGCGTTCCATCCATCCACCAGACTCTACCTCTTTTCCCATTGCCGTTTAGCCTGATGTTATTAGCCAACACCAGGGGAATGCCATAGGAAATGGTAACCAAATCGGAATCCGTGCTATTGGAGATAGTGCTAAACCTCCCATCTCCCCGGATGGTAATGGTTTTCCGCGCGTTAGTGGCAAAGATACCACCGCAAAATCGCCGCTTACCGTAAAGGCACAATGGCCAGCCTGGGGAGGGTGGAGGTGTCGATTTTAACCGCTCTTGCGATGGTTTTCGCCATTGCCGATTGCCCGGTTTATGCTGGTCCGCGGCATGAGCGCAAACACCTTGTTCAGCGTGAGATCAAATGAAAAAAGCTCGGCTATGGTTTCCTCGTCCTCACGCTCCCCGTCTGAAAAGGGCAGTATCGCCAGGGTGTACTTGACCGCCAGCTCCTCGATCTCCTCTTCTACTGGCGTGGACTTTTGCGGCACCGTTGGTACTGCTGACGCCTTTGGCGCTGGTGGCGGCGAACCGCACACAGAGAACTTACCGCCAGAAAAACACTCAGAGCTACTCCATGAATAGCCATACCACTCTTTTCATATTCACCTTTCTCTCCTCTGATAAAAGTATACATCATTCCTACGGAATGACAGCCGATACCCCATCACCTGCTGTTTAACTATTTCGGCTCAATTTTCCCCTTTCATACTGCCCTCACGTCTGCTGTCGCGCAACCAGTTCCGCGAAGACACCGCCCTTTGCAATCAAGTCGTCGTAGGTTCCGTCTTCGACAATATGGCCCTTTTCCAGCACAATGATACGGTCGCATTGCCGGATGGTGGAGAGCCGGTGGGCAATAACGATGCGGGTACTCTTGAGCCGGCCAAGGGCTTCGGCAACGTGTTTCTGGGTGATGTTGTCCAGCGCTGATGTGGCCTCGTCGAAAAACAGGATTCGCGGTTTTGCCGCAATCGCACGGGCGATCAGGAGACGCTGTTTCTGGCCGCCGGAAATGCCCCCGGTCCCTTCCGCCACCATCGTGAACATCCCCATGGGCATGGCGCGGATGTCCTCCGCAAGGCCGGCCAGTTCCGCCGCTTCCCAGGCCGTGTCAAGGCCCAGGTGCGGGGCTGATACCACGATGTTCTCGTAGAGGCTTCCCTGAAACAGTTTGCCGTTCTGCATAACCACACCGATATGCCTGCGTACCGAGCGCAGGTCCAGCTTTTCCAGGTCCTGGGAATCGTAATATATCGAACCGAGCAGGGGTGTTTCAAAGCCCAGGAGGAGGCGGAGCAGCGTCGATTTCCCGCACCCCGTTTTACCCACAACAGCCACATACTGCCCCTTGCGGATTTTGAGGGAAAGGTTATCCAGCACCAGCGGCATGGTTTCGTTATAGCGGAAGGAGACATTGTTGAGTTCAATGTTACCGGATAACCGGGAAATCGCTTGTTTTTCCGATGCCGCTTCGGGAACCGTTTCCAGAAAGGGGGCTATTTTCTCCAGGAGGGGCTTGAGTCCCGCTATGCTGGTACTCATATCGGCAAGGGCAAGTACCGCGCCGGAGATCATGCCGTAAGCCACGGTAAAGGCCATAAAGTGGGGCAGGCTCACCCCGGAACGGGCGGCTGAGAAATACAGAAAAACCGTGCCGAGGAGCATGATCGATGAGCTTATAAGGCCGGCTCCCTGAATAATAAAGGGCGGGTTAAAATTAAAGTCCGCTACAGGCCGGTATTTCCTGGTCCACTGGGCAAATGCCCTGATTTCGCCCCCGACTAGCTTGATCTTCTGTATGCCGCTGAATAGTTCATAACTAAGGGCATTAAGCCGGGCGCGATTATCAAGGTCCCGGCTCAGGCGCTTTGTCTGCCGCCGCATAATCAGGAACGAAACCGCCAGAGTCAGGGTGAGAGGACACAAGGCCGGAAACAGCAGCGCGGGTGTAAATGATGCAATCTGAAAGAGGTAGAAGAAAGAAAAGAGTATGTTCAGACCCAGGGTAAGAATACTGTTGATGAGCAGATCGCAGAACATTGCCACCATATTCAGGCGTTCCGCTGTTTCACCCGCACTGTACTGTTTGAAAAAGGCCGTTGGTAACACGAGTATTCTTTCCATAAAGGCCGCCCCGCAGCTCATTTTGATTTTAGTGCTTATTCGCTCCAGAAGCAGATTCTTGCAGATCATAATGAAGAATGACGATATGAGAAAACCGATCATCATGCCCATAACGGAAAGCAGCAGCCGGTTTTCCCCGGAAGGTATCACGCTGGTGAATATAAGGTTCGTCATGATTGGGGTAAGAAACCCCATTGCCGTGGAGACCATCATGGTCAGCAAAAAATAGCACAGATCCGCTTTTGACAGGGAACGAAGCATCAGCAAATCCCTGGCCTTGAGGGAGCGCTGGGGCAGGGGCAG
>JAITNP010000203.1 GCA_031290455.1 Treponema sp.
ATGGTATGTTTTCAGTACGAGTAGAAGCAGATTTTGCGGCAGCTCATTTTTTAAGCCACTATCATGGGAAGTGTGAACGGCTGCATGGCCACAATTACCGGGTCAGGCTCTGGGCGCGGGGGGAAACCCTGGATGGGGGTGGCATGTTGACGGATTTCGGTGTTCTTAAAGGGGCGTTGCGGGATGTTACGGCTCAGTTTGATCATAGCAACCTCAACGATAATCCGGTGTTTAACAATGATCCCAGCGCCGAACGAATTGCCTGTTTTATCTTTAAAGCCCTTGAAGTGGCCCTGCCTTCCCTTCAGGTGGATCCGGCGCTGCTGTGGGCCGTGGAGGTCTTTGAAACTCCTACCAACATGGCCCGGTACGAGCGGGGGGTTTAGCCGGCATGGCGTGTATGTCCTCAGCGGCGCGATAGAGGGTGATCCCCTCACGGTCCGGGGATGCTTCGATGAGTGCCCCCAGGGATACGCCCTGAATGGGGCTATCAGGATAGACGTCCCGGAGGGGGACCAGCACAAAGGCCCGTTCGAACATGCGGGGGTGTGGAACCGTGAGGGAAGGGGTACTGATGATTTCCCGGTCATACAGCAGGAGGTCGAGGTCAATGGTGCGCGGTCCCCAGCGAATGGTCCGTTTCCGGGCAAGGCCGTTCTCGATTTCCTGCAACGCCTCCAGCAGCTCAAAGGGACCCAGGGAAAGGCTGATCCGGCATACCATGTTGAGGAAAGAGTCCTGGTCGGTGTACCCCACCGGGGCGGTCTGGTAGATACCGGACAGCCCGGTCAGGCGCAATCCCCTATATCCGTGAATCGCCCTGAGCGCGGTATGCAAATAGTCCTCCCGGTCCCCCAGGTTGGAACCCAGGGCTATATATGCGTCATGGGTTGCTTGAATACCCACGCTTAAACCCGCACCATGGCGTCGGTCATGGCCGCAACGCGCTTCATTGCCTGTACGTCATGCACCCGCACAACATCCACCCCATAAGCAATGCCCAGGGCAACTGCCGCTGCAGTGCCTTCGACCCGCTCGTGTACCGGCAGATTGAGGACCTTCCCGATCATGGATTTCCGTGAAGGGCCCAGCAGAACCGGGAATCCCAGGGCCTTGAGTTCCCCCAGCCGGCGCATGGTTTCAAGATTCCCCTGGAGGGTTTTTCCAAAACCGATGCCCGGATCCAGGAGGATGCTTGATTCCCTGATGCCTGCCTGCCGTGCAATGGCAATGCTCTTGCGGAGGAAGGCAGCAATATCCGCCATGATATCCTCATAGACATCGGAATCGTTGTTGTGCATGACAATGACACCGGCGTCAAATTCAGCGCTTATCCGTGCAAGCTCCGGTTCCCGTTGCAATCCCCAGATGTCGTTGATAATATGGGCGCCTGCTTCAAGGGCTTTTCGCCCGACCTGCGCCTTGGTGGTATCAATCGAGAGGGGTACCTTGAGGGCCACTACCAGACGCTCGATCACAGGAACTACCCGGCGGATCTCCTCTTCTGCGTCCACCGGAACAAAGCCTGGCCGGGTGGACTCCCCGCCAATGTCGATGATGTCCGCTCCCTCCGCAACCATCTGCTGCGCCCGTTCCACTGCCCGCTCCAGGTCCTGGTATTTTCCCCCGTCGGAAAACGAATCAGTGGTAACGTTGAGGATACCCATGATATAGGTCTTTTTTCCCCAAGGGAGTTCATAATCCCGGCAGTGGAAAACCTCATGGTTCGATTGGTTTGAAGATGGCGTCATGCCAGTACCTCCTTATCCTTTGATGAGCTTGAGCGCTTCGGCCCGCAGACCAGGGTCCGTTCGCAGGCATCCCCTGAAATCGGAGGTAACGGTTTGGGCACCGGGCTTTCGTATGCCCCGCATGGCCATGCACAGGTGCTCCGCTTCAATGAGCACTGCGGTCCCGTGGGGAGTCACCCCCTTTACCAGGGCATCGCCGATCTCCCTGGTCAGCCGCTCCTGCAACTGGGGCTTTTTGGAAAGAATATCCGTGATCCGTGCAACCTTACTCAACCCCAGGATCCGGTTATCTTGCGGAATATAGACCACATGGATGGAGCCGAAAAACGGCATGAGGTGATGTTCACAGATCGAGTAAAAGGGGATATCCTTCACCACGACCATCTCCTCAAGGCTATCTTCCCTGAACACTTTGATCACCTCGGCGGGATCACGTCCAACCCCGGCGAATATCTCCTCATACATCCGCGCAACCCGGGCCGGTGTTTCCCGCAGCCCTTCCCGTTCAGGGTTTTCACCAATCGCACTGAGAATTTCCCGAACGGCATGTTCAATACGGTCCTTATCTATCATTGCTACAATCTCCGTTTCAATCTCCGATACTGTAATCATCTGTAAAAACCCTATGCGCTCAAAACTATACCCATTAAACTGTACTCATTATTTATCCAATGTCAACTGACTTCAGAAACGGAAAAACGCAGAGAACAGAGAGGAGAATTTTTACCGCCAAGACGCTATCGTGAGTTCTTTTTCCTGGTACAGTCCTTCTCCTCTCAGCGTATGAGGAAAGCTACTGCCCGTCCTCTAGCGGCCACCCTTCATGGGGTGGTTTGCGCTTTCCGCAGCGCATCATCAATGGCCGCGAGGAATCCGGCGCTTGATTCGGTAGCCCCCGATACCCCGTCAACATCAGTGGAATTTGCCGTCAGCACCACATCCAGCAGTTCTTCCATGGCCATGCCGCCCACCAGTTCATCCTCTGCATGGTCGATTATTTCAATCCCCACAATACCACCAGAACCGATCCGCAGGGACACATGGATAGGCCCCCGGTATCCTTCCCCAACCCCCTCATAAACCCGCGCTTCATGCCGCGTAATTCCGGTGTCAAAACTCATACATCCTAAAACCATACCCGCTAAGAACACAAAAAACAGCAGCCCCCGCAGGAGCATCCGTACACCTATCGATTTCATACAACCTCCACCAATACTATGATCCGCTTCAAAACACCGGAAATGACAGAAAAATAACCTCCCCATGCGTATTTTCGCAACCATGTCACTTTTCTGCTTATACCGCTCATCGTCGTGAGAGGCTTCCGCAACTTCTAACGCACAGTTTGACACAAACATGGTTACCTCCTGTTCTGCCGCTATTTTTTCCATTTGCTCCCGGAATCACTCCGCCAGTTCAACACCGCTGCCAGCAGATTCCCGATGTCCAGCAGGCGCTGAGGATCATACCGGTTGACACCCCGCAGATAATACCTGAATTGTAGCGCATAGTACTTGAAAAGACAACCGTTTTCATACAGGTCGGCAAAATTCCGCGAAGCAGTCCGTGGTTCTTTCCCGTTGTACAACACGATAGGAATAATAACCGGTATCCGAAAATCCTGCTGCTCCCGCTCTTTGTCCGGGATGTTCCGCAACAATTCCAAGATGCAATAACAAACAAGCCGGGGGGTTTGGGTTGACGAAATACGCCGATCAATGAAATAGTATGGTAGAGGTTTGTGATGCAATGCAGGGTAGACAAAAAATCGGGCAATGAACTGTCGATTTTGGGATTTGGCTGTATGCGGTTCCCTAGAAGTATGGGGGCCATTGATATGCGGAAAACCGAAGGTCTCATTATGGAGGCAATCCGGCGGGGGGTGAATTATTTTGATACCGCCTATATATACCCCGGAAGCGAAGAAGCCTTAGGTACGATTCTTGAAAAAAACAGGGTTCGGGACCAGGTTTTTATCGCGACCAAACTCCCTCTGGTTGTTGTCCGCGGCCATGAGGATTTTGACAAATTTTTTAACAAGCAATTGGAACGGCTGCGGACCGACCACATCGACTATTACTTGATGCACATGCTCACCGATATGAACTTGTGGGAGAAACTCCGGGAGTGGGGCATTGCAGACTGGATTCAGGAAAAAAAGCAGGCCGGCGCTATCCGGCAGGCGGGCTTTTCTTTCCACGGCGCTCAGGATGCATTCCTCAAGCTCCTTGAGGCCTATCCCTGGGATTTCTGCCAAATTCAGTATAATTATACCGGTGAAAATTATCAGGCCGGGACCGCAGGGTTGAAAAAGGCGGCTGAAACGATGTCGGTGGTCATCATGGAGCCACTGCTGGGGGGAAAGCTGGTAGGGGGCCTTCCTTCGGAAGCGGCGGCGCTTTTCAAGCAGGCGGATCCTGAACTATCCGCTGCGGCCTGGGGCCTCAAGTGGGTGTGGAATCAACCGGAAGTTACCCTCCTCTTATCCGGCATGAATGAGCAGAGCCAGCTTGAGGAAAACCTGAACCTTGCGGATACGAGTCTGCCGGAGATGCTTACCGAACAGGAACATGCAATCTACCGCCAGGTACTCGCCGTGTTCAACGCTTCTTATAAAATCCGCTGTACCGGCTGCAACTACTGTATGCCCTGTCCCCGGAATGTCAACATCCCCGGCTGCTTTGCTGCCTACAACGCCTCCTTTTCCATGGGCTTTGTGTTAGGGATGCAGCAATACACCACCAGCACTGCCATAACATCAGACCAGATGAGCGGCGCAGGACGCTGTGTTAAATGCGGGAAATGCGAACAGCACTGTCCCCAGCACATCCCCATACGGCAATCCCTGGAACTGGTACGGAAGCGGATGGAGCCTTTCTGGTATCGGGGGATAACCAGTATTGCCCGGGTGGTTCTTGGGAAGGGCCGCGGCAGGGCACACAAAGCATGATGCACAATAAAAGGTGTTGTATTATGAGAGCGAGACTCCCCTGGATTCCAGGGCGTCGGCGGTTTCCGCCGCCATTTCTATCATCCTTTCAGTTACCAGGGGGATAAGCAGGATAATCCTCGGTATGCCATTTTTGCCGGCCCGTGCCTGGCAGGCTAGGTTTGCCGCTTCCCAAACTTCAAAGAACCGGGGAAGGAAACCAAGCATCAGGGATATCCCCAGGCTGAGCCGGCATGGTCCGGTTCTTTTTACCTTCCGTTCTATTACGTCAAGGGAGTCTTTCAGTTCCGTCATGGTGGTAACCGAAAAGAGGAGCGCCCCGGCGGAAAAGGCAAGGAGGATGCCGAGGCCAAAAAGAAGGCCCTCCCCAAAACCAGGCAGATTCAATGCCAGCGGGGTAAACCGGATAGACCGGAAGAGGATCACAAAAATGGCCATTAACAGCAAAGACCGGCATCCTCGGAGTAGTTCCCAAGGGCGGATTCCTGCGGAGTAGGCCCCCACCAGAACGATGATGGCAGAGACCAGGATACCAGGCAAGGAGAAGAAAGCAGCTACTGAAATAAGGAGGAGACCCAGCAGTTTAATGCTCCCGGGCAGCCGGTGCAGGATCGTGTTACCAGGCCTATAGGTGTATGGGGACATGGCAGCGGTCTTCAGGTGAGCCATGTACAGTCCGCCACCACTGCGTAGTGCTTCCGGGGATCCCGGACCCCATAGGCCGGGTCAAGCCGGTCCAGCACCGCTTCGGGGCTTCCGGCATCCCGGATACGCCCCCGGTCAAGGATGACGAGCCGATCCGCAAAGGCCAGCACCTTTTCCAGTTCATGGGTCAGGATGATCACGGTCTTCCCGGCGGTTTTCAAGTGCCGGATAATTTCGAGCACTTGGATCACCCCCGGCCAGTCGAGGTTGGCGAAGGGTTCGTCCATGATGACCGTTTCACCACCCATGGCGAGGATCCCCGCCACCGCAAGGCGCCGCTTTTCCCCGCCCGAAAGCCGGCGGGGGGGGGAGTCCCGCTTTTCCGATAACCCCGTGGCCGCCAATGCCCGCTGTATCCGTTCCTGGATTGCATCTTTTGAAAACCCCAGGTTTTTCGGACCAAAGGCGATGTCCTCCGCCACGGTTTCTCCGACTATCTGGGCATCGGCATCCTGAAAAACCAGCCCCACGGAACGGCGCAGCGTATCAACGGCCTGGTACAGGGGCATCCCCCGGAAACTAATCTCTCCCGCTGTGGGGTCCATGAGGGCGGCGATCATCCGCATGAGGAGGGTCTTGCCCGAACCATTGGACCCTGCAATCAAGAGACATTCACCCTCAGCGATTTCAAGACTCACCCCGGCAATGGCTTGATTCCCATTCGGAAAGACCTTGACCAGGTTCCGGATGGAAAAAAGCACCTTCACGGGATGATATCCGCCACAGCCCGGCGCAGCCGGGGAGCGATGATCACCGCCACCACTCCCTTGAGGGCATCCCCCAGGATGAAAGGAAGGCATCCCATCACCAAAGCTTCCTGCCATGTTTTATCAAGCATCACCTTGAGCCAGGTTATTCCCGGTACGTACACCACGAGCAGCCCACCGATTGCCCCCAGGATGATCCGCCAGAGGGGAGTCTTGTATGCGGAACGGGGGCTCCCCGCGATGCATCCCGCCACCATGGCCGCGAAAAGATAGCCGAAGAGAAACCCCCCGGTGGGACCGAGGAAACGGACAAAGCCCCCGGTGGCGCCGGCAAATACCGGCGCGCCTATGGCCCCCGCGATAAGGTACAGTCCCACTGCCGCGCCTCCCAGGAGGGGGCCTAACAGCAGCCCCGAAAGGAGGGCAAACAGGTTCTGCAGCACAATGGGTACTGGAGAAAAGGGGAGGGGGATTGCAATAAAGGTTCCCGCTGCGGTCAGAGCCGCGAACAGGGCGATCAGGGTGATATGGACGATGGTCCTTCTTTTCGCCGAAATAGTAACGTTGTTTTCCATAAGGTCCTTTTTATTTTTCTCGTCAGTTCAAACGTGAAAAGACTTCCTGAGGCGTCCAATAGCCTCAAACTTTACCGGAACGATTATTGATTTTTCCCACAATTTTGTCAAGTTATGGGCCGCTTTCAAAACCCCGGCAATGATAGAAACGTGCCAGAACTGCGAAACCCCGGCGGGGGAGGCGAAAATCCCCAGGACGGCCACGCTTGCCGCTCCGCGGCTTCGGTCAAATGGCCGTCCTGGGGATTTTCACCTCCCCCGCCGGGGTTTCGCGATCCTGGTACGTTTCTGCCATTACCGGGGTTTGAAGCTTGAAAGGGGGGAGGAGGGAAGTCAGGTCGGTGCTCACTGATTTCCCAGCAGTTGGCGAACAGCATCATTCGTTTGACGAAGCTGCTCGGTGGTCTGTTGAAGGGTGGTATTCTGGGTTTGCAGCTCGCTGATGGTACTCTCCCGGGCGCTTACGGTTTGCTGTAAGCTGGTATTTTGGGTTCGTAGCTCGCCGATGGTACTCTCCCGGGTGGCAACGGTCTGCTGCAAACTGGTGGTCTGAGTTCGTAGTTCACTGATAGTACTGTCCCGGGAAGCAACGGTCTTTTCCAGCGTGGTATTCTCTTTTCTGAGGGAACTAATGGTATTTTCATAATTCGCTGCGGCCCGTCCCTGGGAGGAGCCTTGGGTTTGAATGGCAGCAATGGTCTTATCCCGTTCCGTGAGAGCTGCGGTTAGGGCCTCAGTTTGTTTTTGAAGCTCCGCAATGGTCGCTTCATAGGAAGCCGAAGCCATTAGGGAAGCAGCTTCGTCTCCGGAAGGGGCTATGCCGGAGGATGCCTCGATTTGCGGAACCTCAATTGGTGAAACCCCTGGGGAAGCGGCTTGTAATCGATCCTCGATCATGCCGGAGAGGGCATTAATCGTGGCAAGGTACAGTTCTTTTCGGGACTGAATCGCACGGATATTTTGAAACGAGGGGGTATCAAGGAATTCCCGCATGGCCGCAAGGGTTTCCGTTGCTTCTGGTAACCGGTCCTGACGGATATAGTCATTCACCATGGTATAATACCCCCCAAGCTGCCCTTCAATCAGGGCGGATCGTTCCCCTTCATCGGTTAGCTGCTGTAGCTCCTCTTGAGTAGCGGTCAGATCATTCCTGCTTTGTTCGTATAAAGACGTGAGTTCATTGTTTTTTTCCTGGAATTGGGCGTAGAGATTTGCCTCCCGGATACGGGACGTTTCGAGGATCTGGGCGCGCTCCCGGTGCACCAGGGCAAGCTGATTCTGGTACTCGTCATGGAGTTTCTGTAGTTGCGCTTCGGAGATGCGTTTTTCCGCATCTAACTGCTGCCTGAAGGTGGCCAGTTCCGCATTGAGCCGCACTATCCGCTCTTCATCAAAGGTCCGCATCCGTTCGGCGATTACCGCTTCGGAGAGATTCTCCATGTTGAGCCGGGTTTGTTCTTCCCGCAGCTCCCTATCCATATCATGCCTGAGTTCCGCTTCTTTTTCAGCGAGCCGTTTATCCATGGATACCTGGAGGTTACGGAGTTCCGCGTCAACCCCGGCGAGTTTTGCCAGAATATCGGCAATCTGCCGCTCCTGTTCACTGATTTGGAGGGTAGTTTCCTTCCGTATTTCCTGTATCAGCTTCCGTTCCGTAATCCCTAAGATCGCGGCTTCCTCTCGGATATCCGCCTCATCCTTTCCATGCCCATTGAACAGCAGCAGGAACCCGCCAGCCAACACCATAAGGGCGCCGAGGTTTACCAGGAGAGGAAAGAGGAAGCCCCGCTTCTTTGCCGCGGTCTTAACAAACTCGGGGGTAGGGGCTATCCGGTTCTTACCGGCAATCGTATCTATCCTGGCAAGGATTTCCCGCTGTTCTTCTTCAGAGATACCCGATGTGGTATCAAACACTAGGTCCGTATCCATACTTTCCTCCTACTGAGCATCTATCCGCTCAATTTCCCTGGTGGCCAGCCTGACCCCACCGGCCTTGAGGCCCTTAATCTGAAAATCCTGGGCCTTAAAGGTTTCTTTGGTACTTTTAATCCGTGGCTTAGGCGTATAGTGAAGGGTGAATGTAAATTTTTGCCGGGTATCTATGTGCAGGACCCGGGCCCCTTCAGGAACCAGGGAGTATTCCTTGTTCATGATCCATCCCTCAATGACGCAACGTTTGATGCAGGGATACCCGGTCTCCCCTTCCTGGTAGATCACGGTGAACACCATATCCCCCAGGGCTTCCTTGTCCGCCACCCCTATCCACCAGGCATCGGGGCCAACAAAGACCTTATCCGGAAGGTCTGCCACGGTATAGCTGCCATTATTCCGCAAGGTGAGGATCCGGTCAAAGGGAGAAACCGCAGCGATAAGCTCCCCGGTAACCGTGGTTCCCAAGTACCCGGTGGTACGGTCGTACTTGAGTTCCTGGTCTTTCTTGACCACCTCTTTTATCGCGATTTTGTCGAATTTACCGACCTTGGTTTTCCGCATCCCCCTGCCTATTTCTTCATTGACCCGGACCTTGGCAATAATGTTGTCCAAGAAGCCCGTGGCATAGACGACAATGTTCTTGAGGTAGCCGTTTATTTCCTTGATCCGGGCCTGGATTTCCACCATCTCCGCCTTGGTCTTGTTGATATCATAGAGGGATAGCCGCCGTATGGGTATTTTCAAGAGGTGTTCCACGTCCTCGCTGCCTACCCCCTGGGGTCCTACCTCTTTCAGGAAGGGCGTAAAATCGCTGATCACCGCCTTTTCCATGGCTTCGGCGGTCTTCAGCTTCTCAATGACCTTGTAGAGCTGCTTCTCAATGAACAGCCGTTCCAGGACTCGCTTATGTAAGCGGTTCTGGAGTTCTTTCTTTTCAAGTTCCAGTTCCTTGGTAAGGAGCTTCACGAGCTGCTGGGCGTGGTACTGAATCAGCTCGGTAACGGTTACGATCACGGGGAAGTTGTCCCGAATGACGAGGAGGTTCACCGAAATGGGCTGTTCACATTCGGTAAAGGCAAAGAGGGCGTTGACGGTCTCCTCCGAATAGACCCCCCGGGCAAGCCGGACCTCAATTTCCGCCTGTTTAGTGGTAAAATCATTCAAGGACTGTATCTTGATACGCCCCGCTTTGGCCGCGGTTTCGATGCTGTTGATGAGACTTTCGGTGGTGGAACCAAAGGGCAGCTCCCGAATAACGATGCGCTTGGGATCCGAGGTATCGAGCTTTGCCCGAACCAGGACCTTGCCGTTCCCCTCTTTATACTCCGACACATCTACCAGCCCACCGGTGGGGAAGTCGGGGTAGAGGGTGAAAGGCTTTCCCTCAAGGGCAGCTTTCTCCGCCTCAAGCACCTCAATGATATTGTGGGGCAGTATCTTGGTGGACATTCCCACGGCGATACCCTCAGCCCCAATCACGAGGACCACCGGGATCTTCGCGGGGAAGATCACCGGCTCCTTGTTACGGCCATCGTAGGAATCGGCCATGACCGTGAGTTTGGGGTTGTAGAATATGTCCTTTGCCAGGGGGGTTACCCGACATTCAATATACCGGGCCGCAGACGCCTGGTCTCCGGTAAAGATATTCCCGAAATTCCCCTGCTTATCGATGAAAAGTTCCTTGTTTGCCAGGACCACCAGGGCATCCCCGATGGAAGCATCCCCGTGGGGATGGTACTTCATGCAGTGGCCCACCACGTTAGCCACCTTGTGAAACTTCCCATCATCCATCTCAAAGAGGGAATAGAGGATCCGCCGCTGTACCGGTTTGAGGCCATCCTCAAGATCCGGGATGGCCCGGTCTTTGATAACATAGGAAGCGTATTCCAGAAAGTTTTTATCAAAGAGATTTTTTATATATGCCATTGTTTTACCTAAGCGGTACCGTTGACGCACAACCCGCCAAAATCAGGCACCCCACCAGGCTTCCCCTGAACCAGTTATCACCATTTCGTTTACCCTTCATATTATCTCCTATAATACTGTATTTAGTACATTGATGTACTTGATGCAAGGGTACTGATAAAACAGCCATTTAATACCGCCAAGGGTTCAAAATCAAGGAAATTCAGGGCGGTTTTGTCGTAGAGGATTTTTACATCCCCGGGGAATTCATCATCCACCTCGTAATAGATGACTTTAATGGGCATTTTAGGCAAAAGGTGGTAAGCCCAGGTATACTCGCCCCGTACCCTGCTGCCCTCGTACACCAGCCCCAGGGCGGTTGCCGCGGCGCAAAACTTTTGGTAATCATCGCCGAATTTCCTTCTGAGGGGCGCGGTCATCCATTCGGCGCCGGTGCCGTTGTTTGAAAACAAGCCTTGGGAAAAATAGTGTAAGAGACAAAAATCGTTTAAAGGCTCGCAATCCCCTTTGGAGATCGTGTAGTACACCAATACGCTCAATATGTTGACCGATACGTCCCGTCCGTCAAGGGGCCTTACTCCCGCTTGGGTGATCTCAAAGGTCCGGCCCAGAAAATTGATGGACAGGGTATTTTTTGCAATAAGATCAAAACCCAAGCGCCGGGCCGCATCGGGAAAATCACAGCCTTTTAGCCGGGGGACCACGACTTCATAGGTTTTTTCATAGCCGTTTTTCATGGTTTATAAGCATAGTCGCATAACGTTCTTTTGTCCACCACAAAACTTGCGGAAGTCCGCCCCTACACCAGATCCCCTGGGGCGACTGCCATCCTGATGCTTGCTTCGCGGCTTCAAGCGCCTGTTCTCGCGGCGTTTCGTCGTAGGATACGAGCTTTTCGGGCGCACTCTCTTTGCCGTCGAATTCATAACCGCCACCAATCACGGCCACATCCTCCACGATGGTCTTCAAGTCCTCCGCCCAACATGGCTTGCTTAATCTGGGTGCGGTCCACCATAGGCGTTTACTTAAGCGGAGCTAAAAACACCCAACCTGGGGATTCTTTTACGAGGGGAATCGGCACAGACAACCATACGTCCTTCCCCAAAAGCCATCCCGGTTTTTCTGCCAGTATTCTCTGATGCCGGTAGCTGTTTTCGCACAGCCACCTCACCCATTGCTCACGATTGCCTATCCGTGACCGGATCGCCTTCTTGGTGAGCTGCCATAGCTTACTCCATACCCCCATGCTACCCCTCTTCCCGGCCCCTGTCAAACGCCCCCAAACAAAGAAGGCGAAGCCCCAACAGACCTCGCCTCTGTGTGAGGTCATTCATTCCTCACTATTTTACAATCCGCAGAGGTTTGTCGCCGTGTGCGCCGACTACTTCCTCGCGTTTAGGGCTCACGATCAGGTCCATGCCCTCCATGGGAAGAGCACCGAAAAGAACCTCCGTTTCATTGGGGAGTACGAAGGCTGTACAGGCGGTGAAGCGGTCTTTCCAATAGATAGTAACCGGCTCAGTGAGGGAACCGGTTTCCACAGCGCCATTGGCAACTTCCGACCTGCTTGAGCCCAAGATGCGCAGGCCCAGCTTTGCGCGGGTTTCCTCGTTCATGACCAACGTCCACGCGCCCGTGTCCACCAGCGCGTTCACCGTGAGGCGGCGGACTTCCGTCTCCTTGATAATCCCGTTGACTGCGTTTGTCGCGTCAACGGGATTCTCCAGCGTGATTTCTTCCTTAAATGTACTCATTAGCTTTCTCCTTACTCCCATGCT
>JAITNP010000236.1 GCA_031290455.1 Treponema sp.
CTTTCCAGGTTGGAGAGCATCCCCCCGGGAACCTGGGACACGAGGATCCGGGTGTCGGCGCCGAGGAAGCTGGACTCGAACTTCTTGTAGTTCTTCCGGACTTCCCGGAAATAGGCGGCAATTTCGAGGAGCAGATTGATATCCAGGCCCGTGTCGTATTCGGTGCCTCTGAATATCTCCACCATGGTTTCGGTGGGACTGTGGCTCGTGCCCATGGAAAGGGACGAAATAACCGTGTCGAGGATATCCGCTCCCGCTTCGGCGGACTTGGTGAGGGTCGCTACGGACATACCGGTGGTGGCATGGGAGTGGATCTCGATGGGAAGGTCCACCTCTTTCTTGATGGCCTTGATGAGGTCGTAAGCGGTATAGGGCTTGAGCAGCCCGGACATATCCTTGATACAGAGGGAATCGGCGCCGACCTTGGCGTATTCCTTGGCCAGTTCCACGTATTTCTCGATGGTGTGGAAGGGGGTGGTGGCATAGGAGATAGCCGCCTGAATATGCTTCCCGGTTTTCTTGGCAGCATCGGTGGCAGCCTTAAAGTTCCGGGGATCGTTGAGGGCATCAAAGATGCGGAATATATCGACCCCATCTTTGGCAGCGGTTTCCACGAATTTGGCCACCACATCATCGGCGTAGTGCCGGTATCCCAGGAGGTTTTGCCCCCGCAGGAGCATCATGATCTTGGTAGTAGGCAGGGCAGCCTTGAGCTTCCGCAGCCGTTCCCAGGGGTCTTCATTCAAGAAGCGGATCGCCGAGTCAAAGGTCGCGCCCCCCCAGGCTTCCAGGGCAAAGAATCCCACCTTATCCAATTTATCACAGATGGGAAGCATATCCGCCGTAACCATACGGGTGGCAAACAGGGACTGATGAGCGTCCCGTAACACAAGGTCGGTAAGTTTAATCTTAGCCATATCTTAACTCCTTAATTAAGTATTAGTCCTACGATATTCCGTAAGCGCAGCGGTTATAGCCGCGGTAATCGCGGCATTATTCACCGTTCCGGGAACCGCAGTTTTTACCGTTTCTCCACTATCCTTATCCCCTCCCAGGGCATGGATTATCTTCCCTGCCAGGGTGATACAGATTATCATGATAACCAGGAACCCGAACACGATCCCCATGCCGAGCATGGTCAGGAGACCACTTTGCTCAAGCATTTCGGCTATGGTCATAAAACCTCCTCTTATTTTCTCAATTATACTGCACTGTTTATTCCTGTTCAATGGCCTCCGGGGGCAGTACTCAGATTACTTGATGTTAGACCAGGATATGATACTATGGTAAGAATTGGATGCTGAGGAAGGTGTGCTATGAAGATCAAAGGTAACGGCGCGGGATGCCGGGTGTTGATACTGGTGTGGCTGGCGCTGGGTACGCTGGTGCTCCTTGCCGCCCAGGACCGGCGGGGTATCGAGGTGATCCTTGCCGATGCAGTGGGGAAAGACGCGGTGGTGGGCAAGCAGTGGGCGGTGTTCATTGCCATAGACCGGTATCAGGAATGGAAGCCCCTCAGTAACCCGGTCAAGGACGCCCGGGAAATACGGGACATCCTGACTGAGCACTACTTCATTGATGAGGTGAAGGAACTCTATGACCGGGAGGCAACGGCGGCTAATATACGCCGGCTTTTCGCTGAACTCAAACGGAAGGCCGGGGTCAATGACTCGGTCTTTGTGTTTTACGCGGGCCATGGCCACACCGATGATATGACCAATACGGGGTTCTGGATACCGGCGGACGCGAAGAAGGATGTCTTGGCCCAGGCTAACTGGCCACCCAACATCACGGGGTTCTGGATACCGGCGGACGCGGGGAAGGATGTCTTTGCCCAGGCTAACTGGCTGCCCAACATCCAGGTGCGGAACATGCTGGCCGCGCTGCGGGCGAAGCATGTGTTTCTGGTTTCGGACGCCTATTTTTCCGGGGACATTCTGGATACCAACCGGGGACCCCTACCGCAGATCGACCGCGAGTATTTCAAACAGGCCTATTCCCGGGTGAGCCGGCAGGTGATGACCAGCGGCGCCAGTGAGAACGTGCCTGACGCGTCGGAATTTGCGATGCGCCTGAAGAGCACCCTGACCCGTGCGGAGGGCTTGTGCATAGACCCGGAATACCTCTTTAACAACCTCCGGGAAGTCAGGTCAACCCAGCCGCTGCTGGGGGTTATCCGGGGGACCGAACATCAGGACGGCGGCAGTTTTCTGTTTTTCCGGCGTCCTGTGGTTCAAATGGTTCAACCCAAGCCGGGTACGCGGCAGCCTGCGCCGCAGTGGGGCGAAGAGGTGATAGAGACCGGAAGTCTCACGGTGAGCACGGACGGGGCCGCGGTGGCGGCCTTTGACTACCAGCCGCCAGTTGCCGCACCTGGTCCAGCGCTTACCCCACAGCCTGCGGTACCCCCCCAGCAGCCCCCCGCATCCCGTCCCCCGGAGCGGCCGATTCCAGAAGGCTTTGTGCGGATCCAGGGCGGGACGTTTATGATGGGAAGCGCTGCGTCGGAAGCAGGCAGGAATGATGATGATGAAGGGCCGCAGCATCGCGTAACCGTAGGTTCTTTCTATATGGGGAAGCATGAGGTAACCCAGCGGGAATACGCGGCGCTTATGGGGACGAATCCCAGCAGATTCAAGGGCGACAACCTGCCTGTGGAGCGGGTAAGCTGGTATGACGCGGTGGAATACTGCAACGCCCGAAGCCGCACGGAAGGCTTGACCCTTGGGTATACGATAAGCGGGTCTGGAAATAACCGGATGGTAACGTGGAACCGGAACGCCAATGGCTACCGGTTGCCCACTGAAGCTGAATGGGAATACGCCTGCCGTGCGGGAACGACGACGCCCTTCAGTACGGGAAGCACTATCACGACGAACCAGGCGAATTATAACGGGAATTATCCGTACAACGGGAACGTGAAGGGAACCTATCGAGAGAAGATGACCGCGGTGGACAGTTTTGCGGCGAATGCCTGGGGCTTGTACGACATGCACGGGAATGTGTGGGAGTGGTGCTGGGACTGGTATGGAAATTACGGTGGTGGCGCTCAGACGGACCCTATGGGCGCGTCCTCGGGCTCGTACCGCGTGGTACGCGGTGGGAGCTGGAACGCTAATGGCCGGTACCTGCGTTCGGCGTACCGGAACTACCACACGCCGTCTAATCGCAGCCACACCCTTGGCTTCCGCCTTCTCTGCCCCAGTTTATAAGCCATGCCCAGCAAGCCAAGCATAGCTGCGGCGGCGACATGCCCCGCCGCCGGGACGGCGGAGGAAGGGGGCATGGAGCGGCAGCACGGGAGGGCCAGCAGATAAGGAATTAACCGGGGGGTTCGGGGGAAGCCGTGGCCCCCGATTTTTCGGTACAAACCACGAATGAACACTGCTGTACGCATATAAGGTGAAAGGGGAGGCCGAGGTAACAAACGCCGGTATTGGTTATACAGGCGGCTTGGACCGTCTAAAAATACTACATGAGCAGGATTCTATGGGAACCGTTTACGAAGACATCATTTTGAAAAACGCCTGGGATGTAATTAATGTCAAGCACGGGCTTATCCCGGAACATCAAGTCCGCATCGCCGCCGGAACGCTGGTCATCAGCGAAGCGATCCATCAAAAATGCGGACAACATCTTACTCGGCGCCATCCCCCTGGAAGACATGGACCTCATCGTGGACCCCAAAGCACAGAAACTTATCGGCTGTCCTGTGCCGGTTAAAGGGGTTCCATGTCCCAGGAAACCATAGATCGTTCAAATCAAATGCGGTAAAAAGCATTTATCAGCATTTGCTCCCAGTATCCTCAGGGCTTGCTCCGCGGCATCCAGGGATTCAGACGCATTATTGGGCGGACTGGGTGTGTAGACCCAGAGTATGCGCGCCTCACGTTTCTCCTGGTTGAACCATGCGTGTTTATCCTTTGAACGGAAGCTGAATGAGTCGCCTGCGGACAGTACATACTCAGTGTCGTTCAACTTGAAGTGGATCTTACCGGAAAGTACATAGACCGTCTCTTCGCCATGGTGGGACTTTTCAAAATTTCTCCCCGAGTTGGGGGCGGCGTTGTAGAGCATCATATAGATACTGAACTTATTCATGCTCACCAGGCTTGAAATCTTGACGCCGTCAATGCCGATGTCTATCTTTTCTCCGGTCCCCTTTTTTACGAGATGCCGCTCGTTTTCAACTTCATCAAAGTAGTAGAGCAAATTCTCCCCATAGAAGTCGGCAAGCCTTTGCAGAATGTCCAGCGAAACATTGGGCCGCTCATTCTCGATCTTGAAGAGATACGACGGTGAAATATTGATCGCCTTCGCGACATCTTCCAGTCCAAGGCCGCGGGCAAGCCGGCAATGCTTCCATTTAGCGCTGTTCAAGGGACGCAGCCCTGTCTTGCCATCGGCCGGCCGGTCTTGGCGCCGGATACTCGTCTTGTCATGGGAAAAAACGATGTTCGCCGCGTTGACGCTCATCCGGTTCTCTTTTGAGTAGTGCAGGAGGCTTCGCAGCAATTCCATATCATCGTTATTAAAAATCCGGTAGCCATTCTTCGCCCGCTTTGCGGTAAAAATCCCATTTTTCTCCCAGTTGCGGATCGTTGCCGGCGCTACCCCGATCTCTTTTGCGGCTTCCTGAATGCCAAGAAGCATTTCGCCGCTCTCGGTAATGTACATAATCCTCCGTGTAACCCTTTGAATCAGTATAACCAACAAACCCGGTTTTGAAAATACAAGGTAAATAAAATAACAATCAAAATTGCTGCACTATTCTGTAAATTTTTGTTGACAAGGTTAGAAAAATAGTATGATATTATTATTATCATAACATTATAAATTGATATGGAGGCCAGTATGGGTTTTCGTGAAACGAGAAAATGGTGGGTAGCCCCGGCAAACTACGAGCCGGAAGTAAGCGCCCAGGCGCATTTTGCAAAGGATTTAAAAATTCTGGACACTACCCTGCGGGACGGCGAGCAGCAGCCCGGCATCGTCTTTAGCAGAGAGGATAAGGTTGCCATTGCAAAACAACTTGACGCCATCGGTATCCACAAAATTGAGGCGGGAACGCCGGCTGTTTCCCAGGGCGATGCCGACGCGATACGTGAAATCTGCGACCTGGGGCTTAAAGCCGAAATATACTGCTTTGTCCGCAACGTGGTGAGCGACATTGAACTTGCCAAACAGTGCGGCGTCACCGGCGTACTTGCCGAGGTTCCCGGCAGTGAGCATCTGCTCAACCAGGGGATGAAGTGGAGCGTTGAAAAGGCGATAAAAGCGGCCTGTGAAGCAACCAGCCGTGCCCATGAACTCGGTATGAAGGTTACCTTCTTCCCCGCCGACGGTTCCCGCGCAAGCCTTAACTTCCTGCTTGATACCCTAAGCGCGATTAAAGCGGGCGGCCATGTTGACGCCATTACCCTGGTCGATACGTTCGGCGCCTTTTCGCCGGAAGGCGCGGCCTACACGGTCCGCAAAATGATCGAGGGGCTGCAGGTTCCCATCGAAGTGCATTGCCATGAAGATTTCGGCCTTTCCGTTGCCACCACCCTGGCGGCCCTTGCCGCGGGCGCTTCCTGCGCCCATGTTACGGTCAACGGGATCGGCGAACGTACCGGCAACACCCCCCTCGAGCCGCTCCTGGTCTCGCTGCAGGCACTCTACGGCATAGACACCGGGATCGATCTTTCCAGACTGGTCGAGCTTTCACGGGATGTAGAAAAACGTTCCGGTTTCGCCGTGCCGCCGGCAAAGGCCATCGTCGGCGAGCGGATCTTCGGCTGGGAAACGGGGATGCCCGTGGGTATGTGGAAGAACTGCAAGGATACGGACCCGCTGGTGATGCTTCCCTACCTCTGGACCCTGGTCGGTCAGCGGGAGCCCTACATCTACACGGGCAAAAAGTCGGGCAACGCGAACATAGCCCTTGTCGCCCAGGAACTGGGCATAAGCCTTTCCGAAGAGGAGATCAAGGAGATGGTAAACCTGGTCAAGGAGAAGGCGATTAACGCGAAACGTGATATTAGCCGCGATGAGTTTAAAGCCTTTGCGGCAAAGTATAGGAGGCCGGAATGAAAACGTATTTTCTTGACGAACAGTTTCTCACCAGGGAAAACAAGGATCAGTTGACCAGGAGTTTTGCCGATGCCGGGCAGGAGCTTGTCTTCCGGGGATATAAGCAGAGCAAAGAAGTGATTGAAGGGGCAAAGGACGCCTGCGCGCTTATCCTCATGGCGGTTCGCATCGACGCGGAGGTCATTGCCGCGCTGCCAAACCTGAAGTTTATCGGGCGCTGCGGCATCGGCTACGACAATGTTGACATTGAGGCCGCCACAGACCGGGGGATTGTGGTCTGCAATGTTCCCGATCACTGCACCTACGAGGTGGCGAGCCATACCTTCGCGCTGATGGTTGCGCTGCAGCGCCAGCTCATCCCCTTCATTGCCCGCGCCCGCTCAGGGGGATACGCCCAGGGCGCGGAGATAAAGTGCCGCCGCATACGGGGACAGACCCTCGGCATACTCGGCTACGGCAAGATTGGGAAAGAGCTTGCGAAAATGGCCCTCGGCATGGGCATGGATCTGTTGATCTACGATCCGTATATCAAGGAACTCCATGAGGCGGGCATGACCCTGGCTTCCGGCGTCGAGGAAGTCCTGAAAAAAGCGGATGTTATCTCGATTCATACGCCGCTGACTCAGGAGACCACCCACCTGATCTCGATGCCCCAGCTTGGGATGATGAAGCCCGGGGTTATTCTGCTCAACGCCTCACGAGGCGGCGTGATCAACACGCAGGACCTTATCGCGGCACTAAAAGACGGTACTATTGCCGCGGCGGGTCTTGATGTCTGTGAAGGAGAGCCGCTGCCTGCCGGTCATGAACTTTTAAGTATGCCGAATGTGATCTTCACGCCCCATGTTGGCATGTACTCTGAGGAAGCGATGGCGGACATGTACTTCAAGCTGGCTGCGCAGACCGTAGACGTGCTTGAAGGGCGCTGGACAAAAAATGTGGTTAATCCCCGTGTGCGGGAAAAAACAAACCTTACATAAAACAGGAGAAGAAGAGATGAAAAAGACACTTACGATTCTGCTTGGTTTGATTTTAGCGGCGGCGCTTGTTCTGGGCGGCTGTAGTAAAAAAGATTCCGCCTCGGCAGCTCGGGCCGGAGGAACGATTAAGGTCAAGATGACCCATACCGGCACGGAATTGACTCTTGCACATCAGGCGTTTCTGGTGATCAAGGAGTACATGGAAAAGAACAGCAACGGCCGGTTTCAGATTGACATCTACCCGAATGGGCAGCTTGGCAACGACGCGCAGATAGTGGAGGCGGTTCAGGAAGGGGATGTGCAGATAATGTTCACCAACACCGGAAACCTGCTTTCCTTTGTGCCGGAACTCGGCGTCTATGCGGTGCCCTTTGCTTTCCCCTCCCATGAGGTGGCCTACAAAGTGTTGGATGGAAATTTTGGAAAAGAGATGCTCGGCATTATGGAGCCTAAGGGCAGTATGATCGGTCTTGGCTACCTTGAGGCCGTATCCTACCGTGAACTTTCCGCCAACCGCGTGATACGCACCCCATCGGATCTGTCGGGGCTGAAGATCCGGGTAATGACCAACCCCATCCACATCGCGATCTGGGAAACCCTCGGCGCACAGCCCACAGCGATCAGCTTCGCCGAACTGTATACGGCTCTCCAGCAGAACACCGTTGACGCCCAGGAGAATCCGCTGGAATTGTTTATTTCCCAGCGTTTCTACGAGGTGCAGAAAAACGTTACCCTGACACACCACCTTTTTACCACCGGCATGTTGCTGGCGAACCCCGCCTGGTTTAACGGGCTTCCCGCAGATTTGCAGAAAGTTGTGCGTGAGGCGGCCATGGAAGGTACGCTGTTCCAGCGCAGAAAAGCCGCCGAAGACTACGATGGATACCTTAAAACCCTCGAGTCTAACGGCATTACCGTCACGTCCCTGACCCGTGACGAGTTCAGGCAGTGGCAAACCAAGGCGGCCCCGGTGGTCTCTATGGTGGCAAAGGAAGTCGGCGGACAGGCGATAGTCGATCGTCTCCTGACCGCAGTAGCGAAAGCCAGCCATTAATTATTCAGGTGCGGCTTAACAAGCCGCACTATGCACAATATCGAGGTTATTATGAAAAAGGTTCTTCGTTTTTTAGACGCCCATTTTGAAGCAATCTTTATCTCGGTGATGATGGGTTATTTCGTCCTGGTAACTATACTACAGATCGTTTTCAGATTTGTGTTAAAGATACCCGCCAGTTGGACGGAAGAAACGGCAAAGTACGCCTTTATATGGATGACCTTTGTCGGTTCGGGCCTGGGGGCAAAGATTCAAAGCCATATCCGGGTTGATATGCTGGAAACAGCCCTTGCTGGCCGCCTTATGCTTGCGTTAAACATCGGAAGCCAGATGATTTTTCTCCTCTTCGCGATAATCGGCGTCTATATAGGCGTCATTATATGTGTCAGCCTCCTCTCCCGGCCTCAGCTCAGTCCGGCTTTGAAGATTCCCATGCAGTATATCTATGCGGCCTTGCCCGTTGGCATGGGCCTTGTGACGATCAGAATCATCCAGAACCTTGTCAAACAGATATATGGCTTGGTGAAAGGAACCAGCGGGGAGGTGAAATAACATGGCGGCTTTACTTTTTATGGTCTTTTTTGGATTGATAGCCCTGGGCGTTCCTATAGCGGCCGCGATGGGTCTCGGCTTGATATCCACGTCGATCTTCGGCGATACCGTGTCTCTCGCCTTTATCGGGCGCGGCATGGTCTCGGCCCTGGATTCCTTCCCCGTGCTCGCCGTACCGATTTTCATCTTTACAGGGGAGGTCATGGCAAAGGGCGGTATCTCCCGGCGGCTTTTCAACTTTGCCAATGCCTGTGTCGGCGGCTTTACCGGCGGCGTTCCCATGGCCACGGTATTAACCTGTATGCTCTTTGGGGCAATATCAGGCTCCGGGTCGGCAACCTTCGCGGCGGTGGGCACCATCATGATACCCATCATGACCAAGCAGGGCTACGACCGCCGCTTCATCACGGCCCTTACGGCGGCTGCCGGTGGACTCGGTGTCTTGATACCCCCCAGCCTGCCCATGGTTATGTACGGCGTTTCCGCCGGTACCTCAATTGGCGATATGTTTATGGCCGGTGTGTTCCCCGGCGTTCTGTGCGGCGTCGGCCTGATGATCTATGCCTATATTTTCAGCAAGATTCACCCGGTCCCGGTTGATGACGCGCAGGAACCGCGTATGGGCATTCTCAAATCCCTCCTCGATGGTTTTTGGGCATTGCTCTGTCCGGTTATCATTTTGGGCGGCATCTACGGCGGCATATTTACCGCCACCGAGGCGGCAGGTGTGGCGGCGTTATACGGCATCCTGGTCAGCAAATTTATTTACCGTACCCTGAAATTCGGGGAACTGCCGGGCATACTCCTCAGATCGGCCCGGCTGAACGCGCCCATCCTGCTCATCGTGGCGGTGGCCACGGTCTTTGGCAGGATGTTAACGATACAGAACATCCCCACCCAGTTGGCCCAGGCGGTTCTCGGTTTTACCGGCAACAAGATATTGATACTGATCTTCATAAACCTGCTCCTCCTTGTGGCGGGCATGTTCATGGAAGCCCTGGCGGCAATCGTCATCCTGACGCCGATCCTATTGCCCATAGCGATAGGCATTGGTCTTGCCCCGGTACACTTCGGGGTCATCATGGTGGCAAACCTGGCCATAGGCTTTGTGACACCGCCGGTCGGTACCAATCTCTATGCCGCTTCAGGCATCACCGGAATCCCGATCAAAGACATTGTGCACGCCGCGGTGGGACCAATCATCGCCCTCATGGTATGTCTATTGGTCATCGTGATCATTCCGGAACTGTCGGTTTGGCTCCCTACCTTGTTGAAAGGATAAACATCGCTAAAAGCGGATCAATATTTATGCAAAAAAATGTTACAGAGAGGAATACTATGCTAACACCAATTTACAACCCCGGAACGGGCAAACTCAGCGTGATTGGCTATGCTTCAGGTTCGGGGGACACCCTTTGGAAAGCCCTGGAATTGCAAAAAGACATGGAAAGCCGGGGCGTGGAATGTCCCTTTGAGGTAGCCGGTGTCTTTGCCAGTAAAAAGGATGCCAAGGCAATCGCGGCGGCAGATCAATTCGGCGTTCCCTGCGCCGTCCTTGATATAAAAGACTTCTATAAGAAGCGGAGGAAGCCCCTCTCGGACAAAGACGTACGCCGGGAGTTTGACGAGGAAGCCTTGAAGCTGATTCGGCCCATGAAGGCCCAGGCCATACTGCTTGCCGGTTACGTGTGGGCAACCACGGACTGCCTCCTCGACGAATACCTCATCATCAACGTGCACCCCGCAGACCTCTCCATCATGAAGGACGGGAAGCGGGCATACGCGGGCGGAGACGGAGTCGGAGCGGCGCTTGCCGCAAAGGAACCGTTTCTCTGTTCAAGCGCACACCTTGCCACCAGGCAGGTAGACGGCGGACCGCTCCTCATGATCTCCGAAAAGATACCGGTTGATTATACGCTCCACGCTCATGACGAGGACCGGATGCGCCATTACCTCAAATTGGTAAACGAACAGAGCCGCCTTGTCGGGGCACGGACGCTGTTTGAAGTGGCGTCCGGCAACTTCGCGCAGGATACAGGCGGCGCGGTTTTCTACAAGGGTAAAGCCGTCCCCATGGGGATACGCGTTAATACCTGGGAAGAAAATATTCCGCTTTATCAGCGGGAGATGGATAAGCTCCTCTATCCTGATTCCGTTGCCGTGATCGGCGCGTCCCAAAAACCTGGCATAGGATTCTCCATCGTGCGGAACATCACCGGCGACGGCTTTGCCGGCAGGGTTTATGCCGTCAACAAGCGCGGCGAAGACGTGTTAAGCGCAAAGGGCTATGCCTCCGTCAGCGAGATACCGGAAACCGTGGATCTGGCGATCATCTCGACCCCGGGATCTACCGTCCTTGAACTGGCCGAGGAATGTGGGCAGCAGGGCGTCAAGGCGCTGGTCTGTATAAGCGCCGGGTTTAAGGAAATAGGCGGCGAAGGGATCGCGGCCCAGGAAAAACTGGTGGAGATTATCAACCGCTACAACATGCGCCTCATCGGTCCAAACTGCATGGGCGAGATGAATGTCAGGATCAATCTCAACGCGACGATCCTCGCCAACGGCATCGCGAAGGGCAATGTGGCGATGGTTACCCAGTCCGGCTCCATCGGGGCGGCGATACTCGACTATTCGGCCCGGCTCGGCATCGGTTTCTCGTCTATTGTATCACTCGGTAATCAGGCCGATGTTACGGTCTGCGACCTGCTTCCCTTCTACGAGAAGGACGAGCATACGAAGGTGATCGTCCTCTACCTTGAGACGATCCTTGATCCCGCCCGTTTCTGGCGACTTGCGGCAAAGGTGACTAAACCGATACTGTTGCTCAAGGCGGGCAGTACCAATGCGGGCATGGCGGCGGCAAGTTCCCATACGGGAAGCCTCGCCGGAAACGATAAGGTTGTGGACGCCCTCATCAGGAAGGCGGGTATCACCCGCGTTCACTCCCTTGGAGAACTGTTCCTCTGCGCCTCCGCCCTTGCCAATATGCCCATGGTCAAGGGCAACCGGATCGGTCACCTTACCAACGCCGGCGGCCCCAGCATACTGATCTCGGACGCCCTTGCAAACGCGGGGTTTACACTGCCCGCCCCATCGGACAAACTCAAAGCGTACCTTGCCGAAAATCTGCTGCACGAGGCTTCTGTTCAGAACCCTGTGGATATTGTGGCCCCCGCGCCGCCTGAACACTACGCACTTTCGGCCAGGGCGCTGATAGAAAGCGGCGAGTATGACGCGCTGCCTATTTGCTGTGTGCCTCCCGCAACGGTTGACACGGCAAAAGCTGCCGAGGCGCTTGTCCCCATCCTGAAAGCGTCGGCCATACCGTCGTTGGCCTGCTTCTTTGGCCCGAACCTGGGCAAGGGCGGACGGGATGTGCTTATCAGGAACGGTATTCCCGTTGCCGAGTACCCAGAACAGCTTGCCATGATGCTTGCGGGGATGCGGAAGCAGGAACGTCCCGATATGGACGACATTACCCGGACCATGGCTGACCTATCGCCCGATGGCGCTTCGGTAAGCAAGGCGCGGGGATTGCTCGCTCCGGTTCCGCCGGGTCAGTATGTCCCCACGGTCGATGCCTACGGACTCCTCGCTCTATTCGGGGTAACCGCTGCGAAGAACGCCCTGCTTAAGCGCGTCGATGAAGCTTCGGCTCTGGGATTCAGTTATCCGGTGGTGGCGAAGATCGATCATCCTGAGATTATCCACAAATCCGATGTGGGCGGAGTACGCCTTAACATCGGCTCGGCACAAGCGCTTGCCGCTGTGGTCTCGGAGTTCCTTGCCAAATTCAAAGGGGCGAACGGGGTCTTTGTTCAGGAACAGGTACCGGAGGGCATTGAGCTTATTGTCGGCGGCGCTGCCGATCCGCAGCTCGGTCCCTCGGTGATGGTCGGCCTTGGCGGTGTTTGGGTCGAGGTCATGAAAGACATTACTTTCGCTTACCCGCCGATTGGGCGGCGCGAGGCGTTGAGCCTGATTGACAGCCTGAAGTGCGCTCCGCTCCTGAGCGGCTATCGCGGTTCGAGGGGTGTCAACAGGAAGGCCCTCGCCGCGCTGGTATGCCGTATCGGGATCATGCTGCTTACCCTGCCCGGCATCACCGAGATTGACCTGAACCCGGTGATCTACGATCCAGCCCGCAACACTTTTGTGGCAGCGGATGCCCGTATCAGGAAGAGCTGAATTTAAATTAACCACGGAAAAGCACGGATGCTTCGCGGATGAAAGGTAAAGCCTTATTCTTCCGTGGTTAATCCATGAGCGATACCAACCATTGGGGATATTCTACAAGGCATCCATAGAACTCTATTAAAATTAAAAATGCATCTTATACAGAACCGTTACGAAAATGAGCAGGCCAATTAATACAGCCCAATAAATAACAGCGCCTTTATTCATATTAGTCCTGCTCATTTTTGCGGTATTCGGTAACCGCCGCTGTTATTGCCGCAGTAATTTCTGGGGTTACTGCTCTGTTTGCGTTCTTTCCTAAAGAATGAACCAGCTTTCCGACCAAATTAACGCAAATAATCATAAGCCACAGAAAAGCGAAAACAATCACCATGCCAAGCACTGTAAGGATTGCGCTTTGTTGCAGCATTTCCGCAATAGTCATATTAGCCCCCTCATGTCAGTTTGTTCAAACTGGCACAATATATCGTGGACTTCTTGAGTGCATTGAGCTATCCGCATTTTTGAAAGCACCTGCGAATTAAGCAAATTCACGAGTTTGCGCGGCACCGCAACACCGGGAGCAACAGCGGTATTCATTTGTTTTTCCCGCATTGTTACCGCTTCAAGCATTTCCCGCCGATTAAGTTCCGGGTGCAGGGCATTAATTGTTTCGACAAGTTCCTCAAAAGCTTCATCTTTTGTCTGGCTTTCAAGGTTCGGCTTGATGTGCTGTATATTAAAAACTTCACTCAACAACACTCCTGCCTCCCTTGCGGCTTGCCCGATCTTCAAAATACATTGCAATGGGTACTACAACGAGACCGATAATGCCGGTTATACCCAGCCCAAACGCTATAATTGATTGGATAAATGAGTATATAACCGCACCGGAATGTTGAAGGATACCAAGAGTAATACCAATGACCAAAGCCACCAGTAACGCCACTCCAAAGAGTTTCCAAAAAAGAGACCAATATTTGTCCATACCTTTCTCCTGTATTTCACGCTTTTACCGTGAAGAAATGAGAATGAGAAAATTGAAACAGAGGAAAAGCAGGTATCAGATTCGGAGTTTTAGAAGAATAGTATTTTTTAAATCGCTGTACTGTGTTTTTGTACCAGTGATATGGGATGATTTAGAATAAGGCTTTTCGTTAATCAGTGAGCCTAATAGAGCCGTGAGCCGTTGAAAACCTATTCGCAATGGAGAAAATCGGGTGCTGCCGGATTTGGTAATAATTGTCGGTTCCTCAGCCGGCTGCTGTAAAAAAAAGTTTTCCAAGGAAGCAAAAGTCTTGTCCTGTGCCTTGTTTTCAAACCCCAATTTAACAGAATGGTATGGTTCCACCGCCGCAAACGAGAATGTTCCCAGTACGGAAAGGGCGGTATAAGCCATTAAAATGAGACAAAAGAGCCTTTTTTGTACAAACCAAACCATACCCATAACCATACCATAAATCAAAATTTTTAACAAGAGGGTCATTACGTGAAAGATGCCCGTACTAAGATTTTTCCATACCTTAAATTGAGTAGGAGGCTGCCCATTATTGGGGCAGCCGTCCGCTCACACCACCGTGGGTACGGGTCCGTACACGGCATACCCTAGTCGTTTATCCAGCCCATCAGTATTCGGCCTAACGCTGTCAGTATCTGTTCCAGGGTTCCACTTCGTTTTCGACTCGTCAGTGCTTTGGGCCGGTCTTTTAATCGCGGTAATGGCTTCTCATGTACCCGTGGACGGTGAATGCCACCAAAGTGGCAATCAAATCATTTTCCGGCCGGCGTTTTAAATTTGCGGATACTGCCGAGCGCAACCCAATAAAGTTTATCACCGATTTTTACGGTAAAGGGATCATTCTTTTTTCTGTTTGAAAAGTCAGTTATTTTTCCGTGGGTGCCGTCTTGTAATTTTACTTCTGCGCCTATTATTTTGTCTACCGGCTCATGCCCGCAACGGCGGAGGTAATTTTGTGCATTGGCTTCGGTGACTGGATCAATCATTTCTTCACCGTCAATGATTGTTACAGCATCAAGTCTGGTTGTAAGTCCCGCATCATTATATCGAATCGGCCCAGCTTCGATTTTTATGCTGTACTTTGTCTCCAACGCTTTTAAAGCGTCAATTAAGTCAGCACGGAATTGGGATACATTACTACTGGTTACCATATCTTAACTCCTCGTTATATTTTACTCATCTTTTTCAGTTTTTTCAAGTATTATTGACAAAACAGCAGAAAAGCCCGATACTTTAATTATTGTAAAAACGCATCTAGTACCCAGTCAAGAACTAAACCGTGGATAAAGTCGCTTTAGTTTGATCCGGGCATCGGCAGTAGTAAACCGCCAATCGATCGTGCACGCCTTTTCGTTTCTGATTTGGTTCCAGGCGCTTACTTCCTGCCTTGTTCTATCATCGGAATACGCTCTGAACAAATATAGTGTTCAGCCGCGTTACCCGTTTGAAATGGAGATAACCGAGCAAGATATGCATAACGCGATCAACAACGCAAAAACGATTATGGACATTATCCGCCTCATAATACACGCATAGCCGAATATTTACCACTTTTGTGTTACGCATAATGAACTGAATTCTCAAGGAGTTTATTATTATGGGTATAGCTGTTATGGAAAAATCATTTTTGGAAACGTCAACTAAAATTGATGTTCCCGGATTCAATCACGAAGTGCAACGCTCCCTTAACAGGAGCCGGTTAGCCGGGTCTGTCAGGGGTAAACAAAAACGGCAAAACCATTTAAGATGGTGGTGGACTATTTTTCCATTGTCTAGCGGGAACGAGAAGCGGGGTGTATCAAAAAAGCGGCACCGGTTTTTTTTCTCCCTCCGCCGCATTGGAACCGCTGATTTTCTGTTCTGCCCAATTGAGACAATTTGTCGCCATAACAATACTTTCTTCATATTCTTCTTTTGTAATAGCATCATATTCACCGGGGTAACGGG
>JAITNP010000109.1 GCA_031290455.1 Treponema sp.
AAATTAATGCAGAAGTTTCTGATTAACGAGGGATTTGACGTGGAAAGCTTTAGTACCTGGGCAGATGCTGATATGGCAATCAACAGCCAGCACATCGCCCTGGTTATCACCGGATTAACCCTGGCCGATATAAGTGGGGAAGCGTTCATACAAAGGCTGCTCAATTCATATACCGGGCCTGTTATTATTATGAGTGCAAGCGTCAACCCCGATGAAGAGGCTACCTTCCGTGCCCGGGGGATACAAGCCACTATCCCTAAATCAGGGGGCGCAGATAAGGAATTAACCGGGCACCTTCTCAAAACCGCATAGCAGCATAATAGTATCGTTACCGATGGGGTTTGATCAAAGGGGTTTTGAGAAAAAATTCAGTAATTTTACCTTAACTAACCTGAATTTTGGAACCGGCTCATGGGGCGCTATTTTTTTCTTGTTCCATTCCGGCAGCATACATTCCGGTCCCCGGAGATCCGGTCAAGAAGGATAAGCTCAATGCCTCAAATCACATAATCCCAAAATTCTTCCTGCTGAAATTCCTTGTGTTCCCATTTGTTTTGCTCATCCGCCTTGAATTGCAGTTCAGGATTCTTCACGCTGACCTTGGTCTTTTCAGGAACTGACTTGGTGACAAAGGCGTTACTGCCGATGACCACCCCTTCACCAATAACCGTCGTGCCTCCCAGAATAGAAGCCCCGGAATAAATCGTTACATGATCCTCGATGGTGGGGTGCCGTTTGACATCCTTCAGTACCTGTCCGCCCCGGGTCGAGAGGCCCCCCAGGGTAACCCCCTGGTATATCTTCACAAAGTTACCGATGATCGTGGTTTCCCCAATCACAATCCCCGTACCATGGTCAATAAAGAAGTGATGCCCGATGGTTGCTCCCGGATGGATATCGATGCCCGTAACACTGTGGGCATGTTCGGTCATGATCCGGGGAATCAGGGGAACCCCCAGGATGTGGAGTTCATGGGCCAGGCGGTTCACCATGATGGCGTAGATTCCCGGATAGGATGAGATGATTTCATCGGGACTGAAGGCCGCCGGGTCTCCGTCGAATGCGGCAGAAACATCGGTAGCAAGGTAGTCCCGTACCGCCGGGAGTTTTGATAGAAACCGGTAGGTCAATTCCTCAGCGACTTCCAGGACCGGTTCGGTTCCCTCGGCCCCTTTCTTGTGCCGGAGCGCCTGGGCAATCTGCTTTGAAAGATGATAGATCACCTCTTCAAGGAGATCCCCGGCGTAGTATTCAACCGAGCTGCTGGAGATATTCTTTTTCCCGAAATAACCGGGGAATATGAGGCATCGCAGTTTTTCCAGGGTATCAAGGATGACACTCCGGTTCAACTGGTTTCCGGTATCAACTTTGATGATATCCCCATGAGCCTCATAACTTTGAACCAATTGATTCACGAGCTGTTTCATACGGAAATCGACTGCCTTATCCATGATGCCTCCATAAAAATACCGCCCTCATCAGGTACTTTCGATTGACTTTCCCAGGACCTCCGCCCGGGCCAGGGCTTTGTGGCCCAGAATATCCGTCTTGTCGTTTACCCCCTTGGCAACGACTATTCCCCGGTCTTTCCAGCCGATATATTCGGCTATGTCCTGATAGGTTCCCACCGCGTGTTTGTAGGTAGCATCCTCGGTATCCCCCAGGGTAAGAAGCAGGGCGCTTTCTTTGATGGCAAGCCGCTGCACCCCCGCTTTCCTCCGGTACGCATAGAAGCGATCCCAGGCGGCTTTGAGCTGGGCCGTGAAACCCCAGAAATAAAGGGGAGAGACAAACACCGCGACTTCGCAGGTTTCAATGAGCGGGGCAAGCTCAAAGAAATCGTCCTTTATCACACACGGCTCGGTTTCCACCGGCCAGCACTGATTACAGCCCCGGCATCCGTGGATATCCTTGAAGGCCGCTTCAAACTTATGCACCCTATGTCCCTTTGATTGGGCCCCGCGAATAAACGCATCCGCCAGTTGATCGCTGTTCCCATGCTTCCGGGGACTGCCGGTAAGCACTAAAATTTCTTTTCCCATGTTATGACTTTCCTGCTAATATACACAAAGCCTGGACCAGCGCGTCAAGCTCGCCGGGAGTGTTGTAAAACGCCAGGGAAGGGCGGATGGTTCCTTCGAGGCCAAAGCTCCGCAGTACCGGCTGGGCACAGTGATGTCCTGCCCGAACCGCGATACCCTGGGTATTCAGGTAGGTACCCACTTCCTCAAGCCTGTGCCCATCCAGCACAAAGGAGAGGACACTCGCCTTTTCCGTGGCCGTACCGATGAGGCGCAGTCCCGGAACCCTGCTGAGTTCCGTCATGCCGTAACGGAGGAGTTCGTGTTCATAGGCGCCGATGTTTGCCATGCCGATAGCGCCGGCATAATCCAAGGCCGCCCCAAGCCCCACCGCATCGGCGATGTTGCCCGTACCGGCCTCGAATTTTGCCGGAGCCTTCTGGTAGCGGGTTTGCTCAAAGGTAACATCAGCGATCATGTTGCCCCCGCCCTGATAGGGCTTACCCGCCTCAAGCACATCGGTCTTGCCGTAGAGCGCGCCGATCCCGGTGGGACCGAAGATCTTATGCCCGGAGAAGACGAAGAAATCCGCGTCCAGGGCGCTCACATTAACCGGTATATGGGACACCGATTGGGCGCCGTCAATCAGAATCCGTACCCCCTGAGCATGGGCTATCTGTATCAGCTCCGCCGCCGGCGCAATGGTACCCAAGGCATTGGAAACATGGGTGGCGGACACAAACCGGGTCCGGCGGTTAAAGAGCCGGGCGTATTCCGAAAGAATGATCTGTCCCGTTTGATCGATAGGCGCAACCCGGATGACGGCCCCGGTCTCCTCAGCAATAAGCTGCCAGGGAACAATGTTGGCATGATGTTCCAGCATGGTGAGGATTATCTCATCCCCCGGCCGGAGGTATTGCTTGAGATATGCCTGGGCCACCAGGTTGATGCCCTCGGTGGTACCCCTGACAAAGACGATGTTTTCCGGGGAAGGGGCGCCGATAAAGCGGGCTACTTTTTGACGAGCCCCTTCGTAGGCGTCGGTTGACCGGGCCGCGAGTTCGTGGGCGCCCCGGTGGACATTGGAATTCTCGTGTTCATAATAATAGGAAATCCGGTCAATAACCTGCCGGGGACGCTGGGTGGTAGCGGCGTTATCCAGCCACACCAGGTTTCGGCCGTTCACTTTTTCCGCAAGAATGGGAAAGTCGGCGCGGATGGAGGCTAAGTCCTTTGGACCCACGAACAGTGAGGAAAGCGGGGGGAGGAATGAGGAGTTGGAATAGCCCGGGAAATCTGTAGCCCGGCTTGCCTTATATGCGGCGATATCCGGTCCGGAGGGGCTGCCGTCTTTCGGCAGAACTTTCGGTGAATATGACGGTGCGGCGGCAGTGTCTTGAACCGCAGCAATTGTTTCAGCTGCTGCTTCATCAATGATACGCAGATAATCTGCTTCCACCAGGGTATGACGGCCCAGCAGCGTAGGAGCGGGAGCGAAGGATGCCGCGCCGAGAGACGGTGTATCGGTAGCCCCGGCGAACTCCGGAAAATATGCCGCCGCCAGAGCCGCGATTTCCGCTTCGCTAGGTATAGTCATAGTAGTCACCGACTTCCACATCTTCCAGTACCCCGAGGGCATCGTCGGCAAGGACCGCGGCGGAGCAGTACACTGAGAGCAGATAGGAAGCGACGCCATTGTCGTCGATACCCCGGAACCGTACCGAAAGTCCCCGGGACTGTTCCCCCGGGACACCCGCTTGATAGAGGCCGATCACCCCCCGTTTCACTTCACCGGTACGTACCAGGAGGATGTTGGTTTTGCCCGATTTACCCTTGGGGGTTTTAAGGCCGTCCACCAGGAGTTTGTCCGTGGGGATCAAGGGGATGCCCCGCCAGGAAATGAAAGTCCCGCCGCCGATAGTAACCGTAACCGGGGGAACACCCCGGCGGGTGCATTCCCGTTCAAAGGCCGCGATGGCCCGGGGGTGGGCAAGGAAGAACGAAGGATCCTTCCACACCTTGGTGATAAGTTCATCCAGATCGTCCGGCATGGGAGCGCCCTTCCGGGGCTGCACCCGCTGGGTTTCGGCCACGTTTTTCAGCAGCCCGTAATCATCGCTGTTGATGATCTGGCTCTCCTGCCGTTCCTTGAGACTTTCAATGGCCAGACTGAGCTGCTCCTTCACCTGATCGAAAGGAGCGCTGTACACATCGGAGATCTTCGTATCCACATTGATGATGGTAGCAATGGAGTTGAGCACATATTCCCGGGGTTTGGCTTCGTATTCGATATACCCCTGGGGAATCTCAGCTTTTTTCGGGTCCTGGCTGCACAGCACATCCAGGGGAGTCTCACCCTCCGCCACCTTATTCACCCGGTAAATACCCGCTTCCAGCCCCTTGAATTCCAGCAGCTTGGTAAGCCATCGGGGGGTTAGCGCCCCGTACTGGGGCGGGGTTTTGGTTACATTTGCCAGTTGATACGCGGTATTCCGTCCTAAGGCGTTTAATCCTTTTTCAGCCATGATAATCTCCTTTATCCTATCAATAATATACATTTAATATATATAACTCGATTCTTTTGCTAAGTTATAATAATACACAAAAATAGTCAATAAGAGGGGTCATTTTCCCAGTAAATTTCAGTTACAAAAAAATGATATACTCCCCCTTGGATACGATTCCCGATGATAATTGACCCAATTTTTTTGCCGTTATTTCTTATCTCACCTTACGCACAAGAAGAAGACAGTCCGCGGATTTACGCTGATTAACGTGGATTATAACTTCCAATCTGCAAAAATCCGCGTAATCAATCATGCGTAACATGAGTTATAATTTCACGTAACCACGATGTTCACAAGCTTATCCGGCACGGTGATGATCTTGACAATACTCCGTCCCCCAGTCCACTTGATAATCCCCGGCAATGCCTGGGCTTGTTTTTCAAGGTCCCCTTTGGCCCTGCCCACAGGAGCGGTGAACTTGTCCCGGATCTTGCCGTTCACCTGAACCACAATGACAGC